>JALOOK010000423.1 GCA_025454445.1 Oscillatoria sp. Prado101
GGATGAGCGGGGGATGGCATTTCTGTCTGGGCGCAATTAACACCGGCAGAGGTCAGGCGGGCGCAGTCCAGGCGAGACGCCCGGTCGTCAGGCTTTCAATCCCCAGTGGGGCGTGAGATGCCGGGAGTGGACGGCTGGCACTTTCCTGCGAGGCGACAGGTCAAACAGGTTGAGCTGTACTTTTATAATTTCGGGGGGTAATGGGTAGACTAGGTAAGGGCCTGCAGGGGTGTGACCTATCATCCGCTCTTTGGAAAGGGATAGGCTGTTTCACCCGATCGAACCACTGAAGGATAACTTGTAGCGTTCCGGGAGTTCCATGCAATACCAAGGGCATCCACCCAAACCCACATTAGAGCAGGTCGTCGAGCGAATCTTTACTACTCACCGGATTACGCGCGGGGACCAACAACTTTTTATGAATACTTTGTTATCTAAAGATGCTCTCAGCCCCCACGAACAGCAGCATATCGACCGCGTATTCGACGCCCTGCGCCGAGGCTTGCTCAGGGTTGTGGATTAAGGGTTGTGGATTAGAGCTGATTTATAAACAAAAAGTGAAGCCACAAGTATGCGAAGCAACCGGGTTTCTTTAAGAAACCCGGTTTCTGTACCGCCGGGTTCTTTCATATTTGCGCGGAAGTGCCGAATAAAAAGCAATTAAATAATTTTAATAAAACTTGACTCAGATTCGCCAATCAGTGTGAAAGCCGCCCAGTCTTTGGGGTTGGGGTGCTGCTTTTTTGTGGCCAGCATTGCGGAGCGCAAGGCGCGGGCTTTGTCGGGGTTTTTTTGCAGATTGTGGTAAAATTCAGCCATTAAGGCGGCGGTGGGGGCGTCTGGCACCGCCCACAGGGAAACGATGACGCTGGGTGTGCCGGTACTGATTAAGGCTCTCGACAGCCCAACGACGCCATCGCCAGTGATTTTTCCCCTGCCGGTGTTGCAGGCGCGCTCGTACAACTAATTCGGCATTTAATTTCAAATTGAGGATTTCTTCAGCGGTGAGCAAGCCATTATCATCTCCAGAAGGGGCGAGAGCAATGGCGCTGTCTAATCCCGGGATATCATCAAGCAATCCGTGGGTGGCTTGGTGAATTATTCGCGCTTTGGGCAAAAGTTGCAAAATGGCGGATTTGGTGGCTTGATTGCCGGTGATGGGTTTGGTGTTGAGCAGCTGGGCGATAGCAAAAACTTCTCGCTCCGCACCGGCTAAGGGAGGTAGCTGTTGCGGTGGCTCTCCTGGTGCCGGTGATACGCTGGGCATGGTGGGATTTCCCACAACGACATCGCATGGAGACGCCACAGGTCGAGTCCGCAAATGCTGGTGGGTTAATTCCAGCACCTGAATGGCGGGAGCCGTGAGAATGGTATGCTTTTCAATTATAAATTTTCCCGCTCTATCTTGCAGGGCGGGGAAGGGAACAAGGAACAAATCGTCTTGGGGGATAAAGATGACTTTATCGTTAGGGTCATTGGGCAGCAAGTCGGCAATGGGTTCAATGAGCAGTTTGTGGAGGAACTGCAATTTTTCGGTTTGGCTTGGTGACTGTGTTTGTTGAGATGCCGGTCTGGCAAAGGTGCCAGACACCGGCGGCTCCGGGAAGCCCCCGATGGATTCGCGGCTGCTGGCAATCAGGTTGGCTAGAATGGTATTGAGGGATGTGAGGTCAACAGAGCGAAAGGCGATTTCGCCAGTGGGTTTGACGAGCCAAATGTAGAGTGCCGGGGACAGTAGTTGTTTGCCGGTTGGGTTGAATTGATGGAAAATAGAGTATTCAACAAGGGTGGAGTTTTGCTGGTAGGCGATTTGTTGAATTTGCCAGAGTGTAGGTGGTTTGACCGCCGGTTGTAGAGAGGCAACATCTCGCGTGTCTGCAGTAGCGGAAGAGAACCGTTTAGCTAATAATTCCACAAACGCCCGCGCCCTACCACGTTCGGAAATTTCTAAAGCGGCCAAATTCTTATTTTGGGCGATCAGGGCTTTTTGCAACGCTAGGTAATCGTTAAGGTGGGTGTCAAAAATGGATACTTTATCGGCATCAGTCAATCCGGGGCGCAGGGATTCTTTAACCTCAACGGCGGCGAGCAGGGCGGTTTCTGCTTCGGCGAAGTTGCCGGTGAGAAGGTAAGTGAGGCCAATATTGCTGAGCATTGTCCTTGCTGGTAAAATGGCTTGCGCTGTGGCATACTGACTCTGGCTGCAGTAAACTAACCCAATATTGTTGAGCGCTCTCCCTTTCCCCGCTCTGTCGCCGACAAATCTGGCAATAGCTAAGCCTTGCTGGAAGAATTCCAGAGCTCTGGGGTACTGACCGAGATTGTGGTAAACTGTCCCAATATTGCTGAGCGCTGTTCCGACACCGGCACTGTCGCCGAGAGTTCTGGCAATAGTTAAGCTTTGCGGGTAGAATTGCAAAGCTTTGGCATACTGACCCAGATTGCGGTAAAATGTCCCAAGATAGTTGAGCGCTGCCCCAACGCCTAGACGTTGGCCGATTTCTTGTGCCTGGGCTATAACTTTTTGCCAAGTCTCTAATGTTTCTGTCAATCAACCTCGGTCATACTGCTGGACATTCCACCGACTGCTCACAGGTAAATGCCTCGTTGGAGCGGATTAAGAAATCACCTTAACACAGCTGGGTTGCCTAGTGGGACAGAAATTTACAAAAGTTTACAGGCGGGGGTAAGCCGGTGGACACAATGAGAGCGGTTTTCAGTTGGATGAAGTGCGCAAAAGAAACCCGGTTTCTTAAAGAAACCGGGTTTCTCAGTACCTCATATCATGTCCAGAACCGGCGCGTCAGGCGAAAGCCGGTCAGCCCAAGAGCGACAAAAGCCACATTTCGCCACTCTTGTCCCGAAGCAGGTAGCTCGCGGTTTTCAGGATCAACTGGTGACTACAGCTGCCCAACTGACGGTGACAGAACCTTGGTTATCCCTGTAACATGCCTTGTCGTCATTCATAAGGAATGTCAAGCTTTCATTCGGTTTCATGCGAATCCGCTTTACATTATCGATTACCGTCACTGCGTTGGATAGTTGGCTCACCGCTACCAGGGAACCTAAGTTGCAGTTTGGATAGAGAGAATTCCGTTTGTGGCCGTCTAGGGAGGGGTGAATATAGCCTGCCGATGTGCATGCCCACTCACGCCCAGTCCCAGCGAGTGACCACCATCCTGAGGGAGTAAATACCACCGTGATTTCAGCATTGACGGGGTTGGTAAAGTTCACTCCAGTTATCTGAATCGCCGGCACACTAAATTGGCCAGAAGCCAGCGCCGGTGCAGGGGTTTCCGGGAAGATCACACCATCGAGTTTGGCGTCTTTAAAGTCGGCACCCGTGAGTTTCGCCCCGTCGAACTTGGCACCCGTGAGTTTGGCCCCATTGAACTTGACATTCGTCAAATCCGCATTGCTGAAGTTAGCATTACTCAGATCCGCATTACTAAGATCCGCATTGCACAGGTAGGCGTAACTGAAGTTGGAATAAGACAGATAGCTATAGCCGAGATAGGCATAGCCTAAGAAGGCAAAGCCCAGGTTGACCGCAACCAAATTGGTAGCAAACAGGTTAGCGCCAGACAGGTAGGAAAAGCCGAGGTCAGAACCCTGGAGGGTCTTTTGGCTGAGGTCAGCTTTGGCCAGATAGCTGGACTGAAACTCTCGTTTACCTTCAGCGTACTCTTGGAGCAGGGTTTCGGCTGTTGTTGCCATTGTGTTTTGTAGCTCCCTGATTGGGATTAAGTGTTGAACTTTGAGGCAGGATGTGATGCCCGTGAAATATTGGCCACCGTCCAGCGTCCGAGCTAAAAGTTAGGGTGTTTTCCCTGAAATCTGCTCTCTTCTATGCAGAAGTGTGAAAGCCTTTCGGCCCCTTCAACAAACGCCGTACAACGTGAGGAATCCCCGAAATTCACTGTCAGCCACACGCTGAGCAGCTGTCCAAATCCACTCTGGGATTTCGCCAGAAATTACAAGCAGCATTCCTCTTGCTCTTGCATCAGCGGGCCATTCAGCCGGTGTCTGGCCGTACTGTACCCGCACAGGTTCATACTCTAAACGATTCAACAGGGAATGTATCAAAATTTACGATTGAAAAATGCAATCGATCTCCGGTAATGCGATAAGTAAATCTTATGGTTCTGAAACATCAACTTTTAGAGAGTCTTTATAAATAAAAAGTTAAGAAAACCCAAACTTTGTTCCCTGTGGGTGTATGGGAAAAAACCGATTTTTCACCTGAGGTCGGCCTTAATAATTATTTTATAAAGACGCACTTCAATGGCCCGAGAGCAATGCAGAAACTCCGGGGCGAAGGCAAAGCAGCCCAGTGTCTCGGGTTGGGGTGCTGTTGCTTTGTGGCCAGCATTGCTTCTGGCTAGGCGCGAGCTTTGTCGGGGTTTTTTCGCAGATTTGGGGAAAATTTAGCGATTATAGCAGTGGCCACTTAGGGAACGGACATTAGACCTCGATGGTGGGAGTGCGGCTAGGGCGCAGCTTACGCGATCCGCCGTACCTGCGGATATATAGCGGTTTTCACCCGAGTGAGGTACAGATATTAGATCCCCCCCCTAGCCCCCCCTTAAAAAGGGGGGGGACATTTCAAAGCCCCCCTTTTTAAGGGGGGGAAAGGGGGGATCTCCAGACTGTACTCCACCCAGATGCTCAGTACCCTCCTGCGGAGCCGCAACGCTAACGGCCAGTCCCAATGTCCATTGGACTGACTGTCGATTGCTATGAAGAGGCGGTGAGGGCGTCTGGCACTGACCACAGGGAAACTATGGCGCTGGCGGTGCCGGCACTGATTAAGAATCGCCACAGCCCAACCGCGCCGTCGCCGGTGATTTTTCCCCTGCCGGTATTGCAGGCGCTCAGCACAACTAATTCGGCATTTAATTTCAAATTGAGGATTTCGTCAGCGGTGAGCGAGCCATTATCATTGCCCAATGGAGCGAGGGCGATGGCGCTGTCTAATCCCCGGATATCATCCAGTATGCCGTGAGTTGCCAGATGAGTGATGCGGGCTTTGGAATGCAGGATAGATGTTTTTTTTGCTTGATTTCCAATTTCAAAAATGCCCAATGCCCGACGCCTGAACGCCTGAAATCCCAATGCCCCAAGCATTTATAAGGAACTATCAAATCTAGAAACCGAAATGGTCAGCGACAGTAAGGCAGCTGTCCAAATCCACTCTGGGATTACGCCAAGTACCCCAAACAGCCCATTGAAGACAAGACCCAGGATTCCCGCCATGTAAGTAAAGGCAAAGGTTGCGATGACTAAAATGATAACGCCAATTAGTTCCTGCATAGCTTTACTGAATCTCCTTTTACTCTTGCATGAGCGGGTAACTGAGCCGGATTCGTGCCGAGCTGTACTTTACCCGTACTGTAAGATAGTTTAAACAATGTAACAGGTAATTTACCAACCTTTGCCATAAAAAATGGTAAGGGCTAGGATAGAGTAATCTCAATGGCTGGAAAAAGTCAAAGTGGGGTGCGTACTGAGTGGGGCACCCTACAGGGGGATCGAATCACCTCAAATCTCTCTCCCAGGTCATGGACAGCGCTGCCATCTGGGCGGTATAGACGCCGCCAACAGCGGGATTGCCAACAGTCGCCCCGCCGCCGCCAGCGGTTTCCCCCAAATCACCCTTGCCAATCGCCCACCACCTGCGCCAGCGAGCGCGAGAGTTACGGACAGGGATATTTATAGCGGTTTTCGTATGAGTGAGGTACTGAGAAACCCGGAAGGGGGCGGGCACGGGGGCCAAAGCGTGTCAAATTAAGCTGTGTCCCGTAGTCTCTGGGCGGTTGAAACCGCAGCTATACAGACAAAACCCGCCTGCGCGGGTTTTAAGATTCTTGCTGTTCTCGAACGTCCGCGTTTTCGCTTTCGCCCTTCCCGCTTTCTTAGGCGGACGAAAGTTTGTCCTTGCGTGAGTTTCAAGAAGCTGTTGGCGAATTAATGGGGGGTTATACCTCCAGCGCCCGTGGAATATCGCTGAATTGCTTGGAGAGAGGGAGGCGGAGCCTCCTTTCAGGCGTCTCCCATAAGGAGCCTGGGAACGAGGAAATTTTTTTTCCAGTAAAGACAATAAAAGGGGGGACAAGGGGTCACAGAAAGCTCCCCTCCCCGAAGCACGGGGAGGGGTTGGGGGTGGGGTAAAACCCCCTATCAATTCGCCAACACCATCTTTCAATCGCCAGGAGCTTAAGTTGACACCAATGGCACGGGGGCCCGCCCCTACGCTCACCGGGTTTCTGTCGTGTACTTCATCC
>JALOOK010000424.1 GCA_025454445.1 Oscillatoria sp. Prado101
TGTTTGCTTTTTTTGCGCCGGGAGCGCAAAATCAGACCCGGCATTTGAAAGTTTTCTTACTTCCATAATACCCAAAAAGGGGATTATGGAAGTATAATAAATTCATGGCAGAAGCACTCTGGTCGTATTCAAATTCCCAGGGAGTTAAGCTCCTCGAAAAAGCCGTGACCGAATTTGGCCCGATCTTCACCCTGGGTCAGATATCATCGCTGCCAGACCATGCTGCCTGGTTCACCTCTTCCACCCACTCGGGCGACATCTGGGCTATATGCCCGCTGAGGTCTGCCGGTGGCAAAATCGTTTCGGTGTTTGGGTTGCCGGCTTTGAGCGGACTGCTTTCTTCTTCATAAATATACAGCACCCCTAAATACTGGCCAATTTTTTCCAAAAGCTGGTCTTTTTGGAAAGGTTTGCGCATAAAATCATCGCAACCGGCTGACAAAATCTCCGATCGCTCTTCCTCAAAGGCGCTGGCGGTCAGGGCAATAATAACTAGCTGCTCACCTTGCAAATGGGATTTAATTTGTTTGGTCGCCTCGTAGCCGTCCATCACGGGCATGCGCATATCCATCAGAATTAAGTGCGGCTGCCAACTCTCCCAAACCTCAACCGCTTCCTTGCCATTCTCCGCTTCTCGCACCTGGTAACCTATTGAGCTGAGAATGTGGGCGAGAAGCAGGCGGCTTTCAGCGCGATCGTCTACCGCCAGAATCCGATATTGAGGCTGGTTGGGAGCTAGGTGGAGAATCTTGCGCTGGGGAAGTAAAACCTGAATTTCAGTCGCGTCCGCCAACTTGACTTGGATATCAAAGGTAAAAGTGGTTCCCCGCCCCACCGCACTGCTGACTGCGATATCTCCCCCCATCATCTGCACGAATTTTCTGCTGATGGGCAAACCCAAACCCGTGCCTTGCTTGGATTTCCAACCCGTTTCTGTTTGGGCGAAGGATTCAAATAATTTGCTCATTTCCTCTATGGCAATGCCCGGGCCGGTGTCTGAGATTTCAAAGATGATTGGGAATTTTGGATTTTGGATTTTGGATTTTGGATTGGGGATTGAGGATTGATTGTTTCGCTCCCTGTCCGATGCGCCCTTGCCCATTCTCACGCGCAGCGTGACGCCGCCTTCTTCGGTAAATTTAATGGCGTTTCCCAAAATGTTAATCAAAACCTGGCGCAATTTGCCCTCATCCGATCGCACGAATTGGGGAAGGTTTTTGTCAGGGTCAAAAATCAGCTGCAAACCTTTGGATTGCGCCTTCAGTTGCAGCAGATCTTTCAAAGTGTGGAGCATGACAATTAAATCAAAGCTACTTTCATTAAATAGCAGCTTGCCAGCTTCGATTTTGGACATTTCCAGAATGTCGTTGATCAGTTCCAGCAGGTGAGATCCAGCGCGGTTGATAATTTTTAGCTCTTGCTGGTGTTGGGCAGACAGGGATTTGTCGCAACTCATCACTTGCGTGAACCCCAAGATAGCGTTGAGCGGCGTGCGCAGTTCGTGGCTCATATTTGCCAAAAATAGGCTTTTGGCTTTGTTGGCTGCTTCGGCGGCTTCTTTGGCTGCGGCTAACTCTACCTCGGTTTGTTTCAGTTCCGTGATATCGATTTCAATTCCATCCCAAACAGTTCCCCCATCTGGCAGCCGGCGGGGAGCTGAGCGAAGCTGCAACCACTGAAGTTCACCAGGCTCTGTTCGCTTGCGGATCTGCATCTCGAAACCGGCTAGGGTGCGCACTGAATCAGCCAGCAATTGCTGCAAACGCAGGCGATCCTCTTCCACAAGCGCCGCGTGCAAAAGCCCCGGCTCTTGCATGACTGTATCGGGAGCGATTCCGAACAAGCGCTGCACACCGGCACTTATATACGAGAAGTAAATTCGACCGCTCAGTTCTTGAACAAGCTGATAAATAAAACCTTTGGGGAGACGATCTCCGAGGGAGCGCAGCATGGATTCGCGCTCTTGCAGGGCAAGTTCTATTTGTTTGCGGTCACTAATTTCCATAACCACTGCTCCCACACTAGACGGGCGATCGTCAGAGTCAGGGATGGGAAAGCACGAAACAAGCCAGTAGCGCCGATCCCCCCGCGTGCTGAAAACTTCGCCGCTGACTTCCACATTTAAAATAGGTTTTTCCGCACTCAGCGCTTGCTGGTAGAGCGGTTCCAGCGCCGGTGCCAGATCGGGCAAAACTTCCCGAATCGTTTTCCCAATATGTTCCTCGGCGGACAAACCGCTGAGCTGCGCCAGAACTTGATTAATTTGCCTGAATCGCATTTGCCGGTCAGCAACACACAATCCCACCGGCGCAGAGGTAAAAAAAGCATTCAGCTGAGCTTCGCTGCGCCGCAAAGCTTCGGTGCGCTCCGCAACTTGAGTTTCCAGAGTGCGATTGTAGTCTTTTAATTTTTTCTCAGCCTCGCCGAGTTGAGAAATTAAAGCCGCTTGTTCGCGGTTGGCTTGTTCCAGGGCGACATTTAGCTGCCAAAGTTGAGCATTTTTTTCTGCCAGCTCTTTTTCCTGCAAATAACTTTGCAAGGCTTCTCTTACAGTCAAGCGCAAATCGTCCGCCTGCCAAGGTTTTGCCATATAACGGTATAGTTTCCCATAATTAATCGCATTGGCCACCCCGGATATATCCGCTTGCCCTGTCAGCATGATAGTGCGAGTTTTAGGCGACATCTCGTGTGCCCGCTTCAGCAATTCGTCCCCTTTCATATCCCGCATAATGTAGTCGGCAATCACAACCGCTACCTCGCACTCATCCTGTAACAGTTCTGAGAGAACTTCCAAAGCCTCATTGCCGCCCTCAGCCATTTCCAGCGAGCAATCATCCCCAAACGCCGCTTCCAGTTCAATTTTCAAACTGTCTAGAATCGTCGCATCGTCATCAACACAGAGAATGAAAGGTAAATTCATAAAACTTCAGTTATTCGCTCTCATCTAGAGTAGGCAGAGGGGATTTGATTGAGCTAGCAGTTATCAATGATTTGCGCTAACCCTCTTTTCTTTCCTTGGCGCTCTACCCTGCGGGAAGGCGCTGGGGCGTCTAAGGCGTCTTGGCGGTTCCCCAAAAAAATCCCCAATCCAATCAATTATACCCGCTATAACGACTCCCCCTGCAGCGCCGAATTAATCGCCGATATTAATTCCTGACTCTTCCAAGGTTTGTACAAACAATAAGAGAGATCCGCATACTGCTTGGCCTTTTCGATGGCCTGCGAATCCGCTTGGCCGGTCAGCATAATAGAACTGATTTCCGGAAATTTACTGTGGACTTCTATTAAAAGCTCATCTCCTTTCATTCCGGGCATTAACCAATCGGAGACGATCGCCACAATGGCCACCCCCTCCTCCCGCAATTCCTCTATCAATTCTAGAGCTTCCTCGCCACTTTCGGCAAATTCATAAAGATACTCCTCTCCGAAAGCAGCGCGGAGCTCTATCTCCAAACTGCTCAAAACCATCACTTCGTCATCTACGCACAAAATCGCTGTTTTGGACATGGCAGGCTTTCGTATTTTCAAGTGAGGGGCAAAAATACGCTAAAGGTCGTTTGCCCCGGTACTGATTGTACCTCAATTTTTCCCCGATGCTTCTCCTCGACAATTTTCTTAACAATATCCAGCCCCAAGCCGCTGCCTTCACCGGGGGGCTTGGTAGTGAAAAAGGGCTGAAAGATTTTGGGCATTATTTCCGGTGGGATGCCCCGCCCGCTGTCGGTGATGCTGACCTGGATGCCACCCTCTCGCCGGCGGATGTCAGCGGTTAGTGTCCCCTGATAGTCCATCGCTTGTAAAGCATTGTGAATCAGATTTGTCCAGACTTGATTGAGTTCGTCGGGGTAGCAGAGGACAGCCGGCAGGCCCTCTTCATAATTCTTAATCACTTGCACGCCCTGTTTGAGCTGATTGTGATAAAGGGTCAACACGGTTTCAATGCCTTCTGCAATCTGCGCCTCCACTGGAATACCTGTCATATTATACCGGGCGTAGGTTTTTAAGGCAAACACGACTTTACCGGCTCTTTCGGCAGCGGTGGCAATGGTGCGGATGCTGGTTTGCGCGTTCGCCAACTGATAGGCAGTTTTTAAGATCGTTTCGCCCTCCGGATCTTTCAACAGCGGCAGAAAAGGCTCCAGATTGTCCCAAACGCCGGTGCCCAATAAAAGATTGGCAACGGAAGCGGCGTTCTTAATGCTGTGAGATTCCAGCTGCTGCGCCAAAGCCTTTTTAATTTGCCGCTGCTCGCGCGTGGATAGAGGAGCCGCCGGCTGGCTGGTGGCTCGCAGCAGTGCCAGGAAATGCTCCTGAGAAGCAGGTTCCAGCCCCCGCCAAAATGCCAGAAGCGGCTCCAGCGATTCATTCCAGAAGCTGGCCAGATTTCGGGCAGACGAGGCGATCGCTCCCAAGGGCGTATTAATTTCGTGGGCGACTCCAGCAACCAGCTGTCCTAAAGCCGCCATTTTTTCCGATTGAATCAGCTCCTCTTGCGTCGCTTTCAGAGATTCCAGAGCGCTTGTCAGTTCTTGAGTGCGTTCTGCCACTTCAGTTTCCAGAGTGCGACTGTAATCCGCCAGGAATTTCTGAGCTCGCACGCGCTCTGTGATATCCTGAAACGCAATCAGAGCCGAGATAACCTTGCCTCGCTCGTCGAAAACCGCCGCATAGCTGGCAATTGCTCGGTGGGGTAAAGCCGGTCAGTTCCAGCAACATAAATCCGATACGCTTCTGACAGTTTTTCGCCGGCAGCTTCTGGTGCAGCCTCCACGAGCAGCAAACGCTTTCCGGTTGTATTCATGTAAGTGACTTGCCCTGTGGTGTCGTGAACAGCCACTCCCACCGGCAAAGCTTCTAACAATTGCGCCAGTTGGGCTTCACTCGCACGCACTCGCGCGTACAGTTTTGCGTTTTCCAGCGAAATCGCCGCCTGCGCCGCCAGCAGAGAAAGCACCTCCAACCTGTCTGGCGTAAATGCGCCGGGGGTGAGATTATTTTCCAAATAAAGCACGCCCACCAGTTGGCTTTGATTCTGCAGCGGCGCACACAGCACCGATTTCGGCTGCTGTTTGCGTATATAAGCGTCGTGCGTGAAATTGCCTGCCTTGGCGGCATTGCTCAAAACGACACTTTCTTTGGTGCGAATCACATAATTCACAATCGCCTGAGACAGCACAGCTGTTTCGCTGCTGTCACCGGCGGTTTCCAGAGAGATAGAGCGCCAAACCGCGCTGGCGGCGTCTGAGTCACTCGTCCCACACCCCTCAATCACCCACCACTGTTCGTCTCGCTCCATCAGGAGATAGCCTTTTTCCGCCCCCGCATTTTCCACCGCCAGTTTTATCAGTTTAGCCACCAAACTGTCCAGCGCCATCTCTTGAGAGAGAGTTTGCGAAGCCTTCAAAATGCTGGTCAAGTCCAAAGCAGCCGTAACTGTTCCCCCGCTAGTGGTAGAAGAAACAGTAACAGCAGTTTGAGTCGAACCAGACGACTTAGCCATAAAAAACTGCGGGTACTGTTCTTGCAAATCCCTGACCTTACCCGCCGCCCCCCAGAGCGAGTAACAGTAGTGAGCTTTCGTCATATAGGTTTGGGCAATTTCTTCCAAACCACTCTCCAGATAAAACTCTGCAGCTCGCTCACACGCAAGCGCCTCTTCGTGAAGATATCCGTGTTTCCTTGCTCCTTTAATCGCTCGGTCGTAAAACTCCCCTGCTTTCCAGTTCTCTCCCAGCAATCTCGCCTTTTCCGCCTCTACAAGATCGTATTTGTGCTGGTAATTAGCCGGAGCGCCAACCGCCGGCACGCCGACTCGTTTTTGGTTCTCTTCTACCACCTTCAGGTATTCGAGCTGCTGGCTGGGGTCAGCGGTGGCACAGATTGCCAGCAGCGCCAGAGAATAGTAAAAAAGAATTTGGCCGCGAAACTGCAGCGAAGAGAAGGCCACCGAAACGGCCTGACCACCGACTCCGGTCGGCGAGATTACCGTTCGAGCGCCTGCGATGGGCGCAGGCGTTCGATTGGTGTAAATGCAGCGGACGTTGCTACTCGGGGTCGCGTTCAGCTCCCCCGTGAGTTTTTCGGGGGGCGCTATTTTCTGAAATGTCTGCGGGCCTTGCGCACTTCCAAGAACATTCGCTACTTGGGAAGAATGGCAA
>JALOOK010000425.1 GCA_025454445.1 Oscillatoria sp. Prado101
TTACTTTTTGTCCCAAAATCGGCTCAAAATCCAAAGCGTAAGCCCGCACCTTCACCCCCAAACGCACCAGCAAAGCCGCAACCGTTGAGGAATCAATCCCGCCAGATAAAAACACACCTACCGGTTCTGAGGGCAAACCGGCGATTTGCCGCTGGGTGGCTTCAAAAAGCAAAGTTTGCAGTTGCGCCGCCGCCGATTCTTCATCCCGCAATAGCGCCGGCGCTTCCCGCCAATCCCGCAATCTTTCCGTGCGGATATCTCCCTCGTTTCTGCCAAAAAACTTCACTTCATATCCCGCCGGCACCGCAAAAATCCCCGCCAGCGGCGACAGGGGTGTCGGCACATAGGAAAAACAGCTGTATCCGTACAAAGCCGGTACGCTAACTTGCGGGCTTTCAATCACCGGCAGTAACAGTTGCAGCCGCGAAGCAAACCAGATCGTCTCTCCCAACCGAGTCCAATAAAGAGGCGCACGCCCAAACGGTTCCCGCCCCAAAATCAGGCACTCTTTTTGTACCTTAACCCAAGCTTCCGGCGTTTCAGGCAATCCCGCCGCACTCACAGAAGCGATTGTGACTTCTTGTTCGCAGTCAGGACTTAAGTCCTCACTACCAACTTGGTTGCCGGTATGAGCCACACCCCAAACACAATCACTCTCACCATCATTTTGGTTATCGCCGGCACTCGATTGCCGGCTGAACCGATTAGACTTAAAATCAGCGCAGCGGGAGACAATAGCGTCCAGAAGTTGTTGTTGCAATTCTGGCTGATAGCACCAGCCACAATAGCCGACAAAATCATAAGGTTTTGAGACAACTACAGCCATCGTGATTTGTTCCAAAATCATCTTATTTTTGACCTTGCACCTCCAAATTGAGGCGGAGCACAGGCGTCTACCCTGTGCTTTTTACTATTTTACCACAAAAGAACTCGTACTGAGAATACGCCCATCCAAAGACATCCGCACCTGCCAAGTGCCGGCAGCAGAATTTGGCCCAAACTGGGAGTAGCAATAAGTGGGCCAAACAGACCTGTCAATTTCACGAGTTTGATAGCGGTTTTGATGAGCCACTCTGCCACTGGGATCTGTCCAATCGCAGGAGAGAGAGAGTTTTTCACCCACCGGCACTTCGCTGAGAGTGACGCGATAGAAAACCTTTGGACTTGATTGCCGGTCAACCTCAGTCACATTTCCCCCACTATCCCGATCCAGCGCAATTCGACTCTCATAGGTGGAAACGCGAGCCAACACCTGCTGCCGCTGCTGTACAAACACCGTTGCAGTCGCAATCGCGCCTATCAAAACAGCAGTGACTCCCGCCACAATCCAACGTTTGCGCCGCTGCTGAACCGAGAGTGCTTCCCGCCTTTGGATTTGCACCAGCGCCTCATCCAGTAAATCCGGTGACAGATTCAGTTCTTGCAAAATCTCCTGAACCTGTTGGCGATCCAGTTCAGCCTCGCGGCGCAGCGACAGCCCCTGCACTTCAGCAATAACTCGGTCAAGCTGGGCTTGTGTCAATTTATTGTCCATACTGAACAGCGACCTCTTTTTCCCTTAATTTTAACTCAAATTACTACTTACAAAAAATCCAGGCTTCCCGCCCCCCGTGCCCAGGGCTATCTGGTGTAGGTGCCACCTTCCACTAGCGATCCCTCACCAGCCGGAATCAGCTGTTATTCCCGGAATTGCGCCACCGCCTTTAAGCCCAGTTCACAAACAATGCCCAGAGCTATTCGCGCCCGCAGCCAGATTACCGCGTCTGTGGATATCATATTTAACTTTTACATAACTTGTTCTTTACATTATAGAGCTAAACTTTAAACGCTTAATTTAGTCGCAGGGTGGCATTAATATGAACACAATCTTAATCATTTCTTCACGATCCAAAGCAACATTTCTCCCCTAAGCATCCCCAGTCAGTAAATATACTGAACCTGCGAGTTCGTGGTGCCAATTGTGGCTCTCTATGCTAAAGAATGCCACATTTTTGCCAAAGTGATTTCGCCGCTAGTAGGGGCGGCCCCCCGTGGCCGACCTGGCCCACCCCCCCCGTGGCCGACCTGGCCCGCCCCCCCGTGGCCGACCTGGCCGCCCCCCGTAGCCGCCAGGGGTGGGTGGGAACACCCCCTCGTCAAGTAAAAAAGCCGGACTGCAGTAATAGCACAAGGCAACAGGCTGACAAGCGCCCGAAAAATTCGGTGTCGTGAATTATGAAATCCAATCTCCTGAAAGGACGCAGCCAAAGCGAACGTCCCTCTGTCAAGAACTTAGCTATTAGAGTTGTCTTTCTATACGCCTCGCTCAGCAGCTTCTGGATGCTATTTTCCCACCGGCTGCCCGGTGTACAGAGTTACGACTTAACCGGTCTAGCCTGCTCGGTCGCTGTTGTGGGCTGGGGTTTTGTCTTGCTAACTTGCGGACTCCTCTCTCTCCTGATCTGCCAGATCGTGCGCTCTCTGGAGGAAAAGTGCAGCGCAATCCAGTCCGTGATAGAAAGCACAACAGATCCGATTTTTGTCAAAGATATTCAGGGTCGCTATGTGACAGTTAATAGCGCCGGTGCCAGCCTTCTCGGCAAGCCGATCGAAGAAGTGCAGGGGCGTAACGACACAGAATTATTTACTCCTAAAACCGCACAACAAATCGTGGATTCCGACCAGAGAGTCATGGCAATCAGTGAAACTCAAACCTACCAAGAAGTCGCCAAAATCAAAAGAAGCGGGCGAACATTTCTCACCAGCCAAAGCGCCTGTCCCAACTTTCAGGGCCTGGTCATTGGCGTCATTAACATAGCGCAGGAAATTACAAGTCGCCTGCGGCGAATTGTAGAAGTGATGCGGGCTGACTTTGCCGCAATCCTGCTCAAGGAAGATCGCCATTTGCTCCGCCGCCAAGATGGCTCACAGCTGTGGGCAATTGTCTCTATGAATCCCATTTTCGATGCAGCTGGCAACTGCGTCGGTGCTCTGGGCGCGATCGCTGACATCACAGAACGGAAGCGACTCGAGGAGAAGCTGCAATATTATGCCTTCTACGATCCGCTGACTGGGCTGCCCAACCGCGCCCTGTTCCTGGCTCGCACCGCAGAGCTGATTGAGCGTGTCTCGCTGGGCGAGGCGGGTTTATTTGCCGTACTGTTTCTCGATTTGGAGCGGTTCGGGATAGTTAAGTACAGTCTGGGACACTTGGTTGCCGACAAATTGCTGATTGCCACCGCCCGCCGGCTGGAGAAGTGCCTGCGCCCCACAGATACCGCCGCCCGAGTCGGATCGGACGAGTTTGCCATTCTGCTGGCGGATATTGAGAACGTCTCGCAGGTTCAGAGGATCGCCGAGCGAATTTACCTGCAGCTGGCAAAGCCGTTTGACCTCGATGGGCATGAGGTGTTCTCCACCACCAATATCGGCATTGCCCTCAGCTGGAAAGACGAGCATCTCGCACACAGGCAATCGATCTCCTCTTGTCAAGACGCGATCAACAGTGTCTCCAATCGCGTCTCGATCCAGGAAAATCCCCACTCCCAACTGCCCACTCTTATTTATCACCAGCCAGAGGACATCCTGCGCGACGCCGACACTGCTATGCATGACGCTAAGGCACACAGCCAAGCGCACTGCGCTGTTTTCCACCCAGCCATGCACTCCGGTGCCCTGACGCGCTTGCAGTTGGAAAGCGACCTGCATCGGGCGATTCAGCGCCAGCAGTTTAAGGTATATTACCAGCCGATCGTCTCGCTCGCTACCCTTCGGATTGCCGGTTTTGAAGCCCTGGTGCGCTGGGAACACCCCTCGCGCGGGATGGTTTCCCCGGCAGAGTTTATCCCCTTAGCAGAGGAAACTGGGCTGATTAGCTTGATCGACCGCTGGGTGCTGCGAGAGGCTTGCCAGCAGCTGGGCGTCTGGCAAAGGGCATTTCCAGCCCCTCAGCCTTTGATGATCAGCGTCAATCTGTCTGGCGTCCAGTTGGGGCAGCCTTTGATGATTGAGCGGCTTGACCAAGTTCTGCGGGAGACGGGTATAGATGGAGGCAGTTTGAAGCTGGAGATCACCGAAAGCGTGATCGTGGAAAATACCGCCGCTGAGATTGGCATGCTAGAGCAGCTGAAAGCTCTGGGAATTCAACTGTCGATTGATGACTTTGGCACCGGCTACTCAACGCTTGCGCGATTGCACCAGCTGCCGGTCGATACTTTGAAGATTGACCGCTCTTTTGTCAGCCGCATGACTGCGGATGGCCACAACTCAGAGATTGTCCACACTATTGTCACGCTGGCTCACACTCTGGGCATGGATGCCGTCGCCGAAGGCGTGGAAACGCCTGAGCAGCTGGATCTGTTGCGCACCCTGCAGTGCGAATACGGACAGGGATATCTTTTCTCCAAGCCGGTGGACAGCTCGGCGGCTCGGGCCCTGCTGCTCTCGGAAAGATTCCCCAACCATAACAATTAAACTTTGGGTATTGGGGATTGGGCGATGGGGCATCTGCGCATGGGGCGATGGGGCATCTGCGCATGGGGCATCATCGCATTGGGCCCAACTGTGGGGGCAATTTTTGTGAACATTTTGTGAACAAATTGTACACATTTCTGATTTCCGGAAGAAAGCATATATACAAAACAGGTCTAAACTCGGGTATTTGTAAAAACCATTCTTTCGGAAA
>JALOOK010000426.1 GCA_025454445.1 Oscillatoria sp. Prado101
CATGAAGTTGGAAGAACCTCTTTCTCCCCCCTCTCCCCTTGTGGGAGAGGGGGGTTGGGGGGGTGAGGGGCTTTGCGTGCAGTCACATACCCAAGATGTGTATAAACGGTAGCCGCTCGCGGGGAGGGGGTTAGGGGGTGGGGTTCTTTCTCCCACCAGCAAAACTACATCGCCTCTAACCGCCGGCGCAACTTGCTGCTGATCGCATCAATCGCCGTCACCACCACCAGCAGCACCAGCATCATCGTGGTTCCCTTGGTGTACTCAAAACTCTTGAAATAGCTCACCAGCTCAAAGCCAATCCCACCGGCACCCACCACGCCCAGCACCGACGCCGCGCGAATGTTGTACTCAAACATATATAATGTGTACCCCAGCCCCAAAGGCAGCACTTGCGGCAGAATTCCGTACTGGGCAATTTGCACCCAAGACGCCCCAGCCACCTGCAAAGACTCAATCGAGCGCGGGTCAACTGCCTCAATAGCCTCTTGATAAAACTTCGCAAGATAGCCCACCGTATAGATTCCCACCGCTAGCGTGCCCGCCGGCGCACCCAAGCCGGTCGCCGCCACAAAAAACAGCCCCAGCACAATCGACGGCACCGATCGCACCGCATTCTGCACAAAATTGGCCACCGGTCGCAGCCAGCTCGGTGCCAGATTGTGGGCGCTGCACACAGCCACCGGCAGAGAAATCACCGCCCCAATCGTCGTTCCCCACAGCGACATCTGAATCGTCTCAATCAGCGCCTTCACCGCCACATCCACGATTTCCAGATTCGGTGGCCACAACCGCGACAGAAAATCAACCATGTATGGCCAGCTCGTCTTGAGCATTTCCAGGTCAATCTCCAGCCCCTTCAACGCCCAAGCATACACCAGGAAAACCCCGGCAGCCACCGCCAGCCGCCTCACCCAAACATTCCGCCTCCAAAAACTCACCAAATCCTTCATCCTAAAAACTCCGCCTAAATCCCTCTCCTAAACTCCCTTGGCGTCCCTTCACGGGGGCGGTTCAAATCAACTGCGCAAATCGCTCCGACAAATTCTCGCACCGGCCATCATGAACCACCCGACCGGCATCCAGGACAATGGCGCGCTCCGCATAAGCCGCTGCGAGGGCCAAGTCATGCAACACCAGCACAACCGTCATCCCCTGCCGGTGCAGCCGAGCGAAAATCTCCATCACCTGCTTAATCCCCATCACGTCCAGCCCAGCGGTCGGCTCATCTGCCAAAAGGATTTGAGGCGAGCGCATCAGCGCCCGCGCGATCGCCACCCGCTGCTGCTGTCCGCCGCTGAGGGAGCCGGTTTTTTGGTTCGCCAGGTCTTTCAACCCCAGCTCCGCCAGCAGCTCCAGCGCCCGCCGCCGGTCTCCCTCCCCAAAGCCCCAGAGCGTCTCCCAGGCGGACAGCGCCCCCAAACGCCCGCACAGCACATTGTCCAGGGCGGAAAGCTGGCGCACCAGCCCCCCTCCCTGAAATATCAAGCCGGCATCGCGGCGAATCCGCGCCAGGGTGCGGGGAGTCACCGGCACGCCATTAATCCGGATCTCCCCCCGCCGCAGGGGAACCAGCCCCACCAGCGATCGCAGCAGGGTGGACTTTCCCGCCCCATTCAGTCCCAGCAGCGCCACAAACTCGCCCTGGGCGATCGCGCAGTCAATCCCACTGAGGATGGGACGGTTCAGCGACGCAGCGTAGGGCGTTTCCAGGTTCTCACACTCAATTGCAGGCATTTCTCAGCGATTAGGGTTCAATTTTGGCACGTTGCAGCGCCTGACGCATGGGCGCTAAGTGGCTGTTGTGGTCAACTTTCACCAGCTGGGTGGAGTTGTACAGAGCCCGCAGCATGGAATTGTTCGCCGGCTGGTTCAGCTTCAGCAGCGCGTTGACAATCTTTTCGCGCACTGCAGCCGGCACGTCGTCATCAATAGCAATCCCGTGCGCCGGCACGCCGGGGAATTCCTGGAGAACCCGCAGCTGCGAGGCTTCCTGCGCTGTAATCCAGGGGGGGGTGAGGGCGTATTCCGAGACAGCGGCGACATCCGCCTGCTTGCGCAGCACGGCTTGCAGGGCGCTGCTGTAGCCATCGCCGTAGGTAACTTGGCCAAAGAAATTCTCTAAGCGGTCGGGGCCATCTACTAAGCCTTGGCCCACGAACTGGCCGGTGGGGATGATAAATCCGGAGCCAGAGGTGCGAGAGGCAAAGGCCATTCTTTTGCCCTTCAGCTGTTGCAGGGTTTGCTTTTCCGAACCTTGGGGGCGCAGGGGGCTGTCTTTGCGCACCACCAGCACGGAATTATAGGTGTGCCCGCCGGAATAGTCGGAGCGCACTTCGGCGAGAGCGAGCTTCGATCCGGCTAATTGCTCTGCTTTCAGGGCGGGCCGGCTGCTCAAGAAAGCCACATCGGCGCGGTTGGCTCTCAAGGCTTCTACGGCAGCTGTTTCGTCGGAAACGATAGCGTCCACCGGCATTCCCAGTTCCTTGGAGAGGAACTTGGCCACAGCATTGGCTTTGTTTTGCAAGTCGGTGGAATCCCGGCGAGAGGGAAATACTATCACCAGACGGGTGAGGGAGTTTTGGGCCATCGGGGCTTGCACCTGGTGGGCGGGGTGGTGGTGTGCCTTTGCGGGTTGCGTCCCCTCGCTGGCGCTAAGGGCCAAACCCGCCAGCAACAGAAAGCCGGCACCGGCACCCCAGAAAATCTGTTTGTTCACGTTCGTTCGCTCCATTAACTTTGGCCAATTGCCACCACTGGGTTACAGGGCAGTTGCAATACGGCGTCAATCATCATAAGGGTTTTTGAGAAAAAATATCAATACTTATAGCGTTTCTCATCCGAGGTGAGGTACTGAGAACCCCGGTTTCTTTAAGAAACCGGGGTTTTTATGCGTACTTTATCCAGCTGGTAAACGCTATAAATCCTTAATTCATTTATAAGCGGTGGCCACTTGCCGGTCGGTAGAAAAAGACAAAATCCGCTTAATTCCTTTATTTATAGCTGAGTCAGGTACTGAGAAACCCGGTTTCTCAAAGAAACCGGGTTTCTGGCATGTACTCAACTGAAAACCGCTATAAAGTTTAAAAGAGGGGTAGAGGCGGAAAATACCGCAGAGGAAAAGGGCGAGATAATATAATTAAAGTAATTAACCGTAAATTAGCTCACAGAGCCCTTTCGAGCGCCTGCTTGAATTCTGCAGCGCTTTTAAAGCGGATTTCTGGCTTGTCAGCCAGGGCGAAGTCAATCACTTCCGCCAGGGGTTGGGGAATGGAGGCGTCGCGAAAGCGCACCGGCACCGGCTCGGTTTGCAGCACCACCAGCCAGCGATCAATGCCTGTGAAGTCGCGCGGGGGTGTGCCGGTGAGGATGTAGTACAGAGTCGCCGCCGCCGCCCAAACATCCACCTCCGGTTTGGCATACTTGAAATTGATTACCTGCTGTCGCGGCATGAAAGCCGGTGTGCCAGCCGTAGTGCCGCTGACAGTTTGACCGCTCAAACCGGCTGAATCAAAAGCCTTTGCTAACCCTGCACGTCGTTAAAAAGCCTCGCCGATGCTCAGGCATCGCCTGCGTTTTTTACCTTGTTCAGGATAAAATTTGTTGCACTTTCGCTCAATCATGACCCGCCGAACAAGTCTAATTCTACAAGAAACAAACCACCATGCCGGACTTCCCAACGCCCGAGGTCCTCTATTCGGGGCTGTTTTCCGCCTTGCAGCACAGCCGCCTATGGGCCGACGACAAATCCCTGGCAGATGCGATACCCAAATCCTCGCCGGCAGACATTATGGCGGCATACCAAGCGGAACAGGGTCGCCCGGGCTTTGATTTGAAAGCCTTTTTCGAGGCGCATTTTTCCCTGCCCGAATCCCCATCCAGCGGGTTTAAATCCGACGTGAATGCGGGGGTGGCAGCCCATATTGAGCAGCTGTGGGAGGTGCTGAAGCGCAACGCCGACCAAGGCTTGGAGGGGAGTTCCCTCATCCCCCTGCCCCACCCGTACATCGTGCCGGGCGGGCGCTTTAATGAAATCTACTACTGGGACAGCTACTTTACCATGCTGGGCCTTGCGGTAAGCGGGCGCTTGGACTTGATCCGGAGCATGCTTGACAATTTCGCCTGGCTGATTGACAAACTTGGCTTCATCCCCAATGGGAACCGGAGTTATTTCACCGGGCGCTCGCAGCCGCCGTTTTTTGCGGCTATGGTGGAACTGCTGGACGATGCATTGCCTGACGAAAACGTCCTGCCCCACTACCTACCCCAACTGCTGAAGGAATACCAGTTTTGGATGCGGGGAAAAAATGACCTAAGCAGCAGCCAAGTCTCCATAGAGCGCGTAGTGAAGGTAGTTGCGGGGTGCTGAACCGCTATTTTGACGCCATACACCAGCCCCGTGCAGAGATGTTTGCCACCGATGAGGAACTTTCGGCACAAAGTGGAAGGGATGATGCGGATTTTTTCCTAAACATCCGGGCGGCCTGCGAATCCGGGTGGGACTTCAGCAGCAGATGGTTGGGGGACGGCAACAGCCTGCGCACCATTGAAACCGCACACATCCTACCCGTTGACCTCAACTGCCTGCTTTGGAACCTGGAAGACACTATTTCAAAAGCCTACTCGCGCAAGGGGCATAAAGATTTGTCGCTGGC
>JALOOK010000035.1 GCA_025454445.1 Oscillatoria sp. Prado101
GGCATAATTTTATGATTTCCGGAAGAAAGCATATATACAAAACCGGTCTAAACTCGGGTATTTGTAAAAACCTTTCTTTCGGATATCCCTAAATTTGAGTGGATATGGCCTCCCTGACACCTAGAATGGGCCATCTTTCCCGTGTCCAATGGCCAAATTTCAGCTTGTTCTGGGGGATATTTTGTCCGCCTAGGGCATAATTTTATGATTTCCGGAAGAAAGCATATATACAAAACCGGTCTAAACTCGGGTATTTGTAAAAACCTTTCTTTCGGATATCCCTAAATTTGAGTCTAAACTCGGGTATTTGTAAAAACCTTTCTTTCGGATATCCCTAAATTTGAGCGTGTGGCGGCGCTGCGGGCGATCGGGGATGGGGCATTGGGGCGATGGGGCATTGGGGCATTGGGAAGATTTTCAGATTTTAGTCCACCGCCTGTGAAGAGCGCGTCGTGTTCTAGCAGGCTCAGGCTTTTATTGAGAATTTCCAGCATCACGCGCTATAGCACTTGTCATTTAGGTCAGGACATTAATCCCCAGGCGCATGGCCCTATGCGCATGGCCCCAGGCGCATCAGACTGCGAGCAATGCCATGCATGCGTGATGCCCAATGCCCAAACCTAAGTGAATATTGCGCTAGTACAGCAAAAATTTGTATTTTTTCCCCGCCAAAGGGCTGGGAAGTTTTTAGAATGACGGGGTTAAGAAACCCGGTTTCTTTGAGAAACGGGGTTTCTGGCGTTTCTCAGCTGGTGGCTTGCATGGTTTTCTGGCTGGGCACGCTGACGGCTGGCTGGGGTTTGTCTGCTATCTCTATGGGAAGGAACTCGATGTGGTTGAGCAGGGTGGTGACGAAGGCAAACAGCAGGAAGGGTAGAGACAGGACGAGGATCAGGCCCACGGTGGCCAAGGCGTAGATTTGGCGAGTGCTGCTCCACAGGGCGAGTGCTGAGGCTAGGCTGAGGAAGATGACGATTAGCCAAATGATGATTTGACCGTAGATATCGCCAAAGGTGAGAGTGCAGACTAAACGATACTTTGAGAGTTTATCCATGTATGTGATTCCTAGCAATATTGGCTTTACAAGAGGCTCTGACTCAGTTGTAGAATATTTCTAAATATTCTGAAAATGTTTGTAATGTTATTTTACAATCTGCCCTGAGTTTTGATCGGCCCGGATTCGCCTGACTCCCCTGTGCACTATCTTTACACTCCCGGACAGTAGGGTGGGCCAATTGTGCCCGCCCGGGATGCGCGGGGGTTGGGGGGGTGAAGCTAAGGCCAACATCAAAGGCGGCGCAACCGGCTCAAATGTGGGCCGCGATATAACACAAAATTTGTCAACCTGTGTTTTTTATAAGATTGTTTTAAGATTTACCGGGCGGGCTAGGTGACGAGCCTGGGGGGTGCCGCACGGGATTGGTAGCTATATATACCGGGGGCAGGTTTAATTAAAATTTAACTTTTTGAGGGGGAATTTTTAACCGGAATTGTTACACTAAATACTATTAAATTGCAAAGCCAGGGTGTAGAGTATTGGCTGATACAAAAGAAATCCCTTTAGGTTAAGGGAAATTTATCCTCAATAACGCTCGTGTTCGGGAGAACCGATATGTCTAGCTTGCCAGCTGCCAGGGCGGGAATCGTCAATAGGTTTTCGACTTTGCCCCACTTGAAGTGCCGGCGTCAGGAATGTTCTGAGGAGGTGCTGGCGGTGGATCAAGCTGCGGTGCCCTCCGTCGCCCACCATTCCGAAGACACCTACCGCCTGAAGCCGCCAGCTGAGAGTGCCGGCACATCGGGGCTGAATGATGTTGAGGTTTGTAGTCAGGAGGGCGATCGGTTGCTGGCGGCGAAGCGCTATGAAGAGGCGATCGCGGTTTACGAGCGAGCTTTGCAGCTGAAACCGAATGCCTGTTATGCGTGGCAGCAGCGAGGTGAGGCGATGCGGCGGCTGCAGCGCTACCCAGAGGCGATCGCATCTTGTAACAAAGCGATTGAGTTTAGCGCTAACCCGATTTCTCGCTATCAGGCGCTAAATGCTAAGGGGGCGCTGCTGTTCGAGTTGCAACTGTATGAGGAAGCGATTGGGGTTTACAACCAGTCGCTGGCAATTTTCCCGAATGGTATGGGTTCGCTTCACATTCTGGAAATGAAGGGTATGGCGATGTCGATGTTAAGACGCTATGACGAGGCGGAGACGCTGTTTGAGAAAGCTTATAATAAAGCGGTGGAGGTTGCTGCGAGTACGGCGAGCTTTGCGGGAATGTTGGCTGCCGGTTAGTTTGTATCCAGAAACTATCCAGAAACCGGGTTTCTTTGAGAAACCCGGTTTCTTTCGAGGAGACAGAAACCTTTGAGAAACCCGGTTGTTTGCGCAGAGGCAGAAACCGGGTTTCTTTGAGAAACCCGGTTTCTTTCGAGGAGGCAGAAACCGGGTTTCTTTAAGAAACCCGGTTTCTTATATCTCACTCGTGATATGCGGGTTTGCGCCGGCGCTTGCGGAAGGTAGACGCAGCAAGCGCCCCAAAGCTCAACAAGCCAAAAACTGTGCCCGGTTCGGGAACTTGCTCGGGGTTTGAGGGAGGGGACAGATTCTCAAAACCGCTATCCCAAAGCCAAGAAACCTGATAGGAGTCATCAAAATAGTCAAATTCAGGTGGGAGAGGGGCTTCAGATGGAGTTTGTGCGCCTGAGGGAGACGAACTTCCGCCACCGCTTGTCCCAGAGGTGCTGGCTGTTGGTGCGCTTGCGGTTTTCATTCCTGCTAGCGCTCCAATGGCACCATTTATCCAATTCGTGTGCCGCGAAACGCGAACAGTGCCTGAAATATCCCTGTAACTGGAATCTGTTCGGTCGTCGTATAAGCCACTTATGAAAGAGTTGACACCGGCTAGCAAACCGTTAATGAACAGCCCCCCACCACTATCCCCAGGTGCCACTTGGTATTCTAAGTTTAGAGATTGGCTGAGAGGGTCCCAAGACTTGGCTGTGCGCGGATCGTCAAAGTCAGATATCAGTAAATTGTCAGAATACCCGTAACTGCTAAGCCGGCTCCCAACTCCGATGGTGTTCTGTCCAGCGCGTTTCGTTCCCACTGTGTTGATATTATAGCCGGTTATGCCGGTACCTGTAGCGCCGAAACCAACGTATGTCCCCAGTTGCATATCCTCACCGGCACCGGAGAACAGACTCGCCTTTGTGACATTCCCGACATTGCTCGCCAGACGCAGAACTGCAAGGTCATTGCCGGCTAGCAAATCCCGATTGCTAGAAAACCAGCTAGCGCGTGCTGTAGCACCGATAACAGAGTACCTGCTACCGCCCACCCAAAACGTGCCCTGGGTGAGAAATTGGTTTTGACTTTCAATACAGTGGGCTGCTTTCAGCACATAGGAAGATCCGATCAGCGTTCCCGAACAGCTCCAAGAGCTAGTAGAGTTTTTGGCTCCGAGATAGCCAACACTGGCAAATGAATTTGCCAGATTTCTGTATTGCGAATCTGAGCGATCGTGGCGGATGGTGCCGGCTGCTGCGAGTTCGCTCGCGCCGGCTGTCGCCACTAGCGCTGTCACAGCGGAGGCAATTACGCGGTTTACTTTCAGGCTGCGTGTTATTGCGGTTCCAGTGTTTGCAATGTTCATATCATACAACCTTGTCAGGTGGAATATTTAAGTGTGCGCAGCCAATCTTCAGATGGCCATAACTCTAAAAGCTTGAGATATCGCCCTTAGCCACAAGCGATGCGAGATTGGGTTTGTGGGGTGCCGGTGGGAGCTAGCTACAAATCACCGGCACGACTGGGCGGCTAATTTTTGCTGGCGCTTCCGCAGGGTTAGCGCACCCAAAGCGCCGAAGGCCAGAAGCCCCAATACAGAACTTGGTTCTGGGACTTTTTTGGGATCTGATTCCTGATAGCCTAGCGTGTACATGTCGAAACTGGCTAAATCGGTGTCAAAATCGAGTTTAATCGGGAAAACATCAGGGTTAGTTGGGTCAACGCTGATGCCGGTGATGCTAAACTCCTTCACGCCGCTACCGAGTAAGGAAACAAAGTTTACGCTGTCGCCGCCGGTGAATTGACCGAGAACGGTATCCCCGACCGAAACAGTAAAGGCACTGTCAAAACCGCCGGGTAAGTTGAGAATGGAGGTAAACAGGGAGTCGCTCGCCATCTTGTAGGTGAAGCCAGTAGCAGACGGTGGGTCATACCAGACACGCCCGGGCTGATTGATAAACTGGTAAATTAGCCCGTTTGTTCCGGCGGGATCGTGAACCGCATCCGGCATCAGGGGATTGGTCTGGCACTGGCCCTGACCTGGATCGGCGCGGTAAATGCCCTCAATGCCACTCTCAAGTTGAGCCCAGAAGGCAATCTGGCATTTATCGTTCATGCTCTCCCTGTCCATCGAGAGAGCTGTCACTTTAGAACCAAAGAGCGTATCGCCAACCCTAATCACCTTATCTCTTGCTAGCATATCCGCCCGCGCTTTATCAATATCCCCATTGTATTTGGGTGATAGGATATCCGGCATGCCTGTGAAAATGCCGAATATTTCTCCCCACTCTCCCATAAATGCCACCTCTCCATTGTTATTAATAGAAGGGCTCCGAGAGACGCTGTGAAGGGGAGCAGTATTGCCCGCTATTATGCTAGTATTAGTTTGATTGCTGCTCAAGATAGCGGCGGTATTGTACCAACTATTCAACCCAGTCCGGTAGACCACTCTTCCGCTGTTATTGATGCTGGCGTCGTGGTATCGCCCCGTCGCGAAACTGCCGGGGTCAGACATGATGTTATTGGTCGTAACGCCGTCTTTGCTGGTGAAGACACCGCTGTCACTTGTAAAGGCAACCGTTCCATCGTTGCTGATGGAAGGTCGTTGAGCGTCAATAGGGCATTCGACACCGCTGCCGTTAATAGATGTCAGCGAACAGCTGGTAATTTTTGTAGTTGCAGTGCCGTTGCTTTTGAAGATTTCCGCACCGCCTGCATCCAGAGCGGCAAAAAATGCCACTTCTTTGCTGTCATTGAGGGACAGTCCCTGCCCGAAACTGCTGTATTGGCCGTTGGTGCTGGCAATTATGGTGTAATTGGTGGTAGTGCCCTGACCGATAAGAATATTTTGCCCGCCGGTGTTCAAATTCCCGAAAAAGGCTATCTCTCCTTTTTCGTTAAGGGAAAGTCCCTGACCGAAATTGCTAAACTGGGAATTGATATTCGAGGCAACCGTCTTGTTGCTTCCGCCGGCATTGATAAATAAACCCCTGCCGCCGGTTTTCAAATCCGCGAAAAAAGCTACCTGTCCGCTGTTGTTTATTGCGAGCCCTTGGGGTGGGGAGTTAGGGCTTTGAATTGACCAGTCCCAGTTAGAATGGCTCCAGGGAGTGGAAAACCCCTGCACAAAACTTTTGAAGTTACTCAACACACCGATGCCAACCGCGTTGTTGCTGTCCGCAATCCTTGTGAAGGTAAAGGCTTCTGCCCTGCCACCGGCCAGGACGCTCAGGCACAGTCCTATGGCCACGACTTGAACTTTTTGATACCCTTTCATAGTTCACTGATTCTCCTAATATATGGAGTCGCTCTTATTTGTAGATATGGGTCAAACCCCGACTTTGACGAGAAACGCGGTTAACAAACTTTTACATAAGCTGCCGGTTGGTCAGCTTTTTGATTCAAAAAGCCAGCCCTGCTCTCAGTCACAAGTGTTGAGGTTTTTGACGTTTAGTCCAGTGTAATCCCTTAAACGCTCACCCTCCAGGCTCATTTGTCTCACCCTTTGGCTCACCCTCTGGCTCATTTCCCTCGCCCACCGGCTCATTTGTCTCATTTGGCTCATCTTTCGGCTCACCACACTTAGCTATAATCCAATTTAGGCAAAATTATAATAAAGGAGCGACGATGGCGGGTTTGCTCAGGGCATCTGAAGAGGGACTGAGAATCGTGGACATAGCCAGACGCAACCCTGGCTGGAACAAGACAGGGGATGTCTGGTGTCAGGCGGCGCTGACTTCAAAAGCCACCTTGAAGCGGTTTTGGGCCAGACAGCCAATTCGGCGAGAGACGTTTATCGATATTTGCAAGGCTGTGGGCATCCATAACTGGGAAGATATTATTGAGCGCAGGGACATCCAGCACACAGAGCCACTCCTAGCTGCGGCGATTGCCGATTTACCGGCATCGGGCGAGCCGGCTGAAAGCTTCCCACTCCCAGAAAAACTGCCACCTGCACACACTTGGACAGGGCGAGCGCAGGAACTCGAAACCCTTAAAGCTCAAATTCTCGACGCCCATCCCGGGGTAAATCCCACCGCCATCTGCATTGTCGGATTAACCGGCACCGGCAAAACCGCCCTCGCCAACCAGCTTATCCACCAACTCCACACCGAAAAAGCCCCCTTCGCCGCCGCCGCATGGGCCACCTTGCGCTCGCCCACCGGCAAACCCCTCCCTTTTGACACGATTGCCGATTCCCTCTCCCTCTCCCTCTCCACCACAGATCCCCCCAACCCCTCCCAACTTCCCGGAGTTGGGAAAATCGAATCGGGCTCCCCTCAAGATAACTGCCTCAAAAAGACCGAAAACCTGTTAAAATTGCTCAAAGAAAAACCCTGCCTAGTCGTCTTCGATGGCGTCGAGACACTCTTGAAAACTGGACAAGCCGGAGGTGCCGGCTATTTTGCGGAAGATTGCGCCGATTACGCTTGGCTTTTCAAACATCTGGTAGAAATAGAACACCAGAGCAAAATCATATTTACCAGTCAGGAAACCTTGGCAGAATTGCACCTGCGGTCAACCCGCACACTGACGCTGACTGGACTCGATGCCGAAGCTGCTGTCGCCCTGCTGCAATCTTTTCACCTAACCGCTACCCCCACAGAACTGCACGAACTGCAAGCCCGCTATTGCGGACATCCAAAAGCCTTAGAACTCGTCGCAGCCTTGATTCGAGACGATAGCGAATACGGGGGAAGAGCCGGCAGATTTTTGCAGGATAGAGACTGGTTGCTGACTCGCGATATTGAGAGTATGCTAGATGAAGTGATGCAACGCCTCAGCGCGTCAGAGCGGACTTGCCTGTGCCGGCTTTCCGTCTACCAAACCTCAGAATATTCCCTAACTTTAGCCGGCATTGCCGCCCAGATGCCAGAGGTGAGCCGGTACGAGCTCAAAGAACACATCCTCCTGGCGCTGAAACGCCGGCACTTGCTAGAATATGACACGCAGCGAGAATCCTACCGGCTTCACCCCCTCGTCCGAGAAAAAGCCGGTCACATCCTGTCCCAAAATCCTGAAGACTTCCGCGCCGCTCACCGGCAAGCTTACCGCTATTTTAGCACCCTTCCCCTCAAACCAGAATCTGAATGGAAAGATATCGAAGATATCCAGCCGGTGATCAGGGCGCACTACCATGCGTCTCAGGCTGAAGATTGGGAGGAAGCAGAGCGGGCAATTGCCCGGATGGATAAGTGCCTGCGCCGGTGGGGGTATGGAGAAGAGAAACACTCACTTTCTTTATTATATCACCCCTCACAAGTTGCCGGCAATCTTGACTGTGAAGTCAGGCAGATGCTTGGCGCAACTGAGGAATGATACGGGCTATTGGGCTGAAGCCCAACTACGAACCTTTGGGCTGAAGCCCAACTACGAACTTTGGGCTGAAGCCCTACTACGAACTTTTGGGCTGAAGCCCAACTACGAACTTTGGGCTAAAGCCCTACTACGAACTTTTGGGCTGAAGCCCAACTACGAACATGGAGAACGTGCAGCCCTACTACGAACCTTTGGGCATTAGTAGGGGCGGGTTCACCCAAAATCTTTCTGCTCAGTTCAGATGTTAGTAAACCCGCACCTACGAACATGGAGGGCATTAGTAGGGGCGGGTTCACCCAAAATCTTTCTCCGAAGTTCAGATGTTAGTAAACCCGCCCCTACGAACATGGAGGGCTGAAGCCCTACTACGAACCTTTGGGCTAAAGCCCAACTACAAACCTTTTTATGTGTTATAATTAGGCATGTAAAGATACTCTCATTATCCCAGAGTTAGTGTCATGGCATGGCGAAACCGTATTTCTGCAAACCCCCAAGTGTGCCACGGCAAAGCTTGCATCACCGGCACCCGCATCATGGTATCTGTTATTCTCGATAACCTAGCTGCCGGTGTCAGTTCAGAAGAAATTTTGCAAAGTTATCCATCTTTGACTCCTGAAGATATTCAGGCTGCGCTCGCCTATGCGGCTGAAATTGCCCGCGAGCGCCGAAGTGCCGGTGAGCGTGGAAGTAGGCAGATGAAATTCAAAATTGATGAAAACTTACCAGCAGAGTTTGCCGCACTTCTTCAGGCAGCTGGCTATGATGCGGTAACAGTTGCAGAGCAAAAACTCCAAGGAAATAGCGATGCTTTGGTGATTGAGGTGTGCCGGCAAGAAGAGCGGATTCTGGTGACGCTGGATTTAGACTTCGCAGACATTCAAACCTATCCACCTGAAGAGTTTCCTGGTATAATGGTACTGCGGGTGAGCCGGCAAGACAAGCCTTACCTGATATCAGTTTTTCGGCGTGCCATCCCGCTGATGGCTAAGGAGCCGGTGGATCATCAGTTATGGATTAACTCAAGTTGCTACCTACAAGGTCTTTGCATCTCGATCCCCCCAAACCCCCCTTAAAAAGGGGGGCTTTGAGATGTTCCCCCCCTTTTTAAGGGGGGGCTAGGGGGGGATCTTGACCTGACTCACTGCGAGCGTAACAGCTTGAGTTATGGATTATTGAGGAAACGCGGATAAAAATTAGGGGGGGATAAGAGGGGAATGTTTTCATGAACCGCCAAGACGCCAAGGAACCAACTACGAACTTTTGGGCTGAAGCCCAACTACGAACTTTTGGGCTGAAGCCCTACTACGAACTTTTGGGCTGAAGCCCTACTACGAACTTTTGGGCTGAAGCCCAACTACGAACTTTTGGGCTAAAGCCCAACTACGAACTTTTGGGCTAAAGCCCAACTACGAACTTTTGGGCTAAAGCCCAACTACGAACTTTATGCTACAAACAGTATATATTCAACATGGAGTTGCTTGACAATGGTACTGATCCGCATTCCTAAATCCTGGGAGATTCCGGAACGAGAAGTGACACCTAGTGACGTTTTTTTCAACCGGCGTCGCTTCCTGAAAACCCTGATCGGTGCCGGTATCGGTGCCACTATCATGCCGGCACTCACCGGCTGCGAGAACAAATCCGAATCGGCAACAGATCCTTACACCGGCACCCTGAAACTAGACTCCATCAAGCGCAATCCCGCTTTCGCACAAGTTGACCGCCCCGTTACCGACCAATCCCTGGCATCCACATACAACAACTTCTACGAATTCGGGGGCACGAAATCCATTTGGAAAACCGCTCAAGCTTTGCCCACCGAAACCTGGAAACTCGAAGTCAAAGGACTCGTTAAAAACCCCCGCACTTACGACTTAGACGACCTGCAAAAAAAATTCCCCCTCGAAGAGCGAATTTACCGGTTCCGCTGCGTGGAAGCGTGGGCGATGGTAGTGCCCTGGATTGGATTCCCGATGAAACTGCTGCTCAAAGAGGCCGAACCCACATCTGCAGCTAAATTTGTCCGCTTCACATCCTACTATAACCCCCAAATCACTCCCGGTCCCGGCTTGCATTTCGGCCCCTTGCCCTGGCCCTATACCGAAAGTTTGCGCACTGACGAAATGGCCAACGATCTGGCCTTTTTTGCCACCGGCATTTATGGGCACACCCTGCCCAAACAGCACGGTGCCCCCATCCGCATGGTAACACCCTGGAAGTACGGTTTTAAAGGAGCCAAATCCATCGTTCAAATCGAGTTTCTCGACAAGCAACCGGCCACCTTTTGGAACACTTTGGTGCCCAGCGAGTATGACTTCGAGGCCAATGTTAACCCCAACAAGCCGCACCCCCGCTGGTCCCAGGCGACAGAACGCATCGTTGGCAAAGGGCCGGCGATTGCCTGGGAAGTGCGCTCCACTCTGCCCTACAATGGCTATGGCGAATACGTCGCCAAGCTTTACACTTAAGGCAGGGGCTTTGACCCAGCGGGACACTGACCCTTTGTAGCGCCATTTTCAGGGGGGGCGGGCATCGCTGGCGGCGAGGTGGAGGGGGCATTGGTTTGACAAATGACGCGCACTGTCATTTCCTCGCCATTGTTTTTTCTGACAAACACTGCGCCGGTGTAGCTGGTCAGCCCGCCCGCCTTGGCTTGGGCGGTAACAGTCACGCTCTGGGCGCGGTCGCTTTGGGCTAAAATCTCGTAGCGATACTGATCCGTTTCCGGGGGGATGCCGATGCCGAGATCCTCCAACTTTGTGGCAAATTTAGAATTTTCCAAATAATAAGCCTGCTGCGCTCGTGTCATCACCTCAATTACCACTTCGCCCTCACTTTCTGGCGAGCGCGTTTTTTTCATATCAACGAGTTGAGCGTTCTTAGGCAAAGTGGTGGCGTCGGAAATTTTCTCGAACAGCGTCCCCCCTGCAGTAAATGCTGCCGGTCTGGGCAGTCCGGGATTCGTGTTTTCCAGCTGCAAGCGCATCTTGCCGTCGGCGGTCAATTCCACAATTGTCAATACGGTTTCATCGCTGTTAATTTTCACGTCCAGGTGCATCGGTTTGGGCGAGGCATTGATTTCATACCCCATCTCGACAGCAGGTGAGGGCTCCTCCGGTGACGGGAGCACGATAAACAGTTTGCCTTCGGGCGCAAAAATGAATGTTAGCAGCCGCTGACCGGATGGGTCTTTTGCTTCCCACTGTCCCAGCAATTGCTTGACAGCGGGACTGGATGCTGGGGATAGGGATGGCGGGGGTGCCGGTGGGGCGGATGGCTGGGCTAGGACGGGCGCACCGAGACTGCCCAGCAGTCCCAAGCAGAGGCTGGCGGCGAACACAGGAAGGCGGAGGTGCCGGTGGAGGAGGCTTTTCTTCATAAGAACCCGGAAAGGCATTTTCTGGATTTTACCTGAAACGCCGGCATACCCGCCTGCAACCAGATCGGCGAGAAACCGGGTTTCTTTAAGAAACCCGGTTTCTGCCCCGGTTTCTGCGCAAAGGTGGCTGCGGCGATCTGACTCATTTGCTCAGGTAATAATCCCTTGTTCCTTTGGCATTAATCGCTTCGCCCAGCCGGTTTAGTGCGTGGACATAAGCTGCAGTTCGCATCGAGATAGCCAACTCCTGAGACATCTGCCAAATTGGCTCAGTTTCTTCCACCATTTTCTGTTTCAATCGCTGATTGACTTCCTGCAGCGTCCAGTAAAGCCCGCTGCGATTCTGCACCCACTCGAAATAGGAAACTGTCACCCCGCCGGCATTCACTAAAATATCGGGAAATACATAGATGCCTTTTTCTTCCAGAATTTTGTCCGCCCCTGATGTAATCGGGCCATTAGCGACTTCAAAGATAATTTTTGCCTTGATTTCTTTGGCATTCGCCTCAGTGATTTGATTTTCTAATGCTGCTGGAATCAGAACGTCTACATCTAAAGTTAGAAGTTGTTCGTTGGTGATAACTTCATGCTCCACTACCTTACAGACGGAATCTTCGCAGTAGAGGGCTTTAATTCCTTTCTGAGATTCTTTGAATTGCCTGATCCGGGGGATGTCCAGCCCTTTTTTGCAATAGACTCCGCCTTGAGAGTCGCTGACCGCCACTACTTTATAACCGGCTTTGGAGAGCAATTCTGCGATGTGCGCCCCCGCATTGCCAAACCCCTGCACCGCCACGGATGTTTCTTGGGGTGGCATGTCAAATTTGGGCATCATGGCTTCGATGACAAAGAATGCCCCCATTGCTGTTGCCGTATCTCGCCCCAAACTCCCGCCTAAGGTAATCGGTTTGCCGGTGACAACCGCTGGGGTGAGCTGACGCCGGATAATACTGTACTGATCCATCATCCAACCCACAATCATTGGGTTAGTATAAACGTCTGGGGCGGGAATATCGACATCTGGGCCAATAAAGTCGGCTATGGCGTCAATATATCCGCGAGTCAGCCGTTCCAATTCCAGTTTCGACAGTTCTTTGGGATTAACTGTCACCCCACCTTTCGCGCCGCCAAACGGCAGGTTTAACACCGCACATTTAAAGGTCATCCAGAAGGCTAAGGATTGCACTTCATCCAGGGTAACATTGGGGTGATATCGCACGCCTCCTTTCCCCGGACCTCGCGTATCGTCATAGCGCACCCGATAGCCTTGGAAAATTCGCAATGATCCATTGTCCATGCGCACCGGGATGGAAACGCTCAAGCTGATTTTAGGGTGTTTTAGGTGTTCCAGAGCGTCTTCTGAAATGGCCACATATTTCATGGCTTGCTCTAGTCTTTGACTGGCATCGGCAAATAATGATTTAGACATTTGAGTAGTTTTCTCCTCTAGTTTTTAAGCCCCAAAAGTAGTGCACCGGCAAAGCGCGTTTGTGGCACCGGCACTCACCGTGGCCACTTACCGCGCTATGGTTTTTCTCGCGCACTGGGGAAACTGTATCTTTTGCTACTGAAATTTATCTTAGCATGTGCTGTGGAATGTCAGCAAGTAGTTGGGGATCGAGAAAAAACCTGCGGGGATCGCCGGTGGCCACATCCGGGCGGCCAGTTTTGTGCTGAAGTCCAACTGCTTTCTTTGGGGCTAAAGCCCAACTACTTTTTTTGGGGCTAAAGCCCAACTACAAACTCGGGGAAGGGACAGCGGCGTTGGCCAAGCCGCAACTGGAACAGAGAGGGTGAGGGGATGAGGGGTTTGGGCCAGAGGGGGTGAGGGGGTGAGGGGGAGAGAACAAGCCAGCACCTCTGTGAGGCTTTGGTATATTGACAAAACAGATACGCTCCCCCGACTGGAACCGGGTGGAAAGCGCCGCACCGGCACGCCCGCAGCTGCGCCGCTCACCATAAAAATACCTACTAAGCTGTTAAGCTTTTAATCTTCCTGTCTGCCCGAAGTCGGCTCCGCCGACAGGACAGCGTTCCCAGCTGCCAGGCTGGGAACGAGAGAATAGAGATGTAAGCGTGCAAATTAAATGCGCCCTAGCTTATCCCTCCCCCGAGAGCCGGTGAAAAACCCGCGCTTTGCCGATTGGGCCAATATATCGGGGGCGGGATGGATTTCCAGGCTTCAGTTTGGGAGGGAGACATATAATGGGAGAAAGCGGGTGGGATTTCTGGGGTGCAAAAATCTGCAACACCGATCTCAGGGATGAAAGCTGGCGATATCGGCGTGAGAATGTACCCCGCATGGCAAACAGCAAGCACACAAACAAGCAAACTTTGGAATTGCGATTATGACGGAACTCCTAGCCGCGCTATCCGCCTCTGCGGCAGGGGGAATGAGAATCGCCCTGCCTCTTCTTTTAATTGGCCTCTTGCACAGCGACAGTCTCTGGGATCGCGTTCCGCTTTTGTCAAGGATTCACCCGCAAGTGGTTGTGGCGGTTTTGGTCAGCTGGTCCCTGTTTGAGCTGTTTGCCTCGAAAAAGCTTTTGGGCCAGCGTGTCCTGCAAATTGTCCAGCTCGTGTTTAGCCCGATTGTGGGCGGCATTATGGGGATGGCAATCGCTCAGGCAACTTTTATCGAGGGAAATCCCGCTCCCCTCTGGCTTGTCTGGATCGTTGGCACCGTCGGCGGCTTGCTGGCGCTCGTCTTGCAGCTGGTTCAGGCCGGCTGGTTCTACCGGCTGCGCGGCTTGCCGCTGCCGGTGATTTTGGCCCAAGATATCCTCTGTGTTTCCCTGGTTCTGCTCGCCTTTGACGCGCCCAATCAGGGGGGCTTAATTGCTTTACTGCTGCTGTGGCTGGCGATTCGCAGCTCTAAGGAGTGGTATCGCTGGTATGTCTGCCAAGGGCCGGCTCAAAATCCCCGCCGCTATAAAAGAAATCCCGATTGAGTGTGGGGGGTGGGAGGCATATATAGTCCCCACGCTTTCTTACTGTGGGGTAGGGGCGGAGAAATCCTATAGCGGTTTTCAGTTGGATCAAGTACACGCCAGAAACCCGGTAACTTTGGCGAAACCGGGTTTCTCAGTACCTCACTCAGACGAAAACCGCTATATATATAGCAACAGACAGTCAGTTTAGGACTAAACTGACTGTTTATTGCTATAAACTCGCACAATCTCCTTACTTTTTAACTTCAGCTGGAAGCGGTCAGCAGTCCGTTGCCACTGACAACTGAACGCTGACCGCTGATAAAAAGCAAGATATAATAATGCAAACTACATGTATTTTACCCGCTCACAGCAATCCGACGAAGTGCAGGAGTCCGTGGCCACTGATCAGCTCGACGATTAAGGCCACAAAGCCAATCATTGCCAGACGCCCGTTCCAGACTTCGGCGGTGGTGGTCATCCCCCACTCCCAGCGCTCTTGCGGGTACATCTTGACTTTTTTCTTGGGGTGCATTACTTTCGTCAATAAATACGGGATGGGTGTTGAGCGCCGGCACGCGGTGGAAGTTGTGAATCCCGGCTTCTTCGGCGATCTCTCGATATTCTATGTCAATTTCTTCTAAGGTTTCGATGTGTTCGGAGACGAAGCTGATGGGAACGACGAGCAAATCATTGACTCCCTGGGCGGCGAGTTCCTTAATGGCGTCCTCAGTGTAGGGTTTGAGCCATTCCACCGGCCCGACGCGACTCTGGTAGGCTAGGGTGTGGGCATTTGGCCGGTTGAGCGTTTTCACGATCAGCTCGGTGCAGTGCTCGATCTCTTGCTGGTAGGGATCGCCTGCTTCTTCGACGTAGCTCACCGGCACGCCGTGGGCGCTGAAGAAGATGTGCACTCCGTCCGGATTGTCAAACTGGTCGAGTTCCTGGGCTATCAACTGGGCCATTGCTTGCAGGTAGCCTGGGCGCTGATACCAGGAGGGGATGACGGTGTATTCCATCCGCTCGAGGGATGGGTCTTCTTGCCAGAGTTTTTCCAGCAGCCGGAAGCTAGAACCGCTGGTGCTGAGGGAAAATTGGGGGTAAAGGGGCAGAATCACCAGCTTTTCGAGCCGGTCGCGCTTGATTTTGGCGATTGCTTCCTCGGTGAACGGGTGCCAGTAGCGCATGCCCACGTAGACTTGGGCCTCTTGTCCCTTCTGCTGCAGGTGCTGTTGCAGGGCGCACGCTTGCTCCTCGGTGATCCGGCGCAGGGGGGAGCCACCGCCGATTTGGCGGTAGTTTTCCTGAGATTTCCTGGCTCGCATGGTCGAAATCATCCACGCTAGCGGTTTTTGCATCCAGGGAAAGGGCAGGCGAATAATTTCTGGATCTGAAAACAGGTTAAATAGAAAGGGGCGGACATCCTCTAGCTGATCCGGCCCACCTAGATTGAGCAGTAAAACCCCAACACGGCCCATAGCAGTAACGTTTTCTCAACTTTTTCATTTTCGTTACTGATTTTAACAATAAAATGGTTGGCTAAATCAAATCGATATCACAGGTAACAGATTTTAATCAGAGGGGGAGCTGTGGCCACCATTCTCAGGGACTGGAGTTATCGCTATCAGTGGCTGTACGATGGGATTTCGCGTCTGGCTGCTCTTAGCGTTGGCGGTGAGGGGCGATTCCGCCGGCTGGCTCTCGCTGGGCTGAGTGTCAGTCCAGAGACGAAGGTGCTAGACCTCTGCTGCGGCAGCGGTCAGGCGACTCAATTGCTGGTACAGTATTCGCGGGATGTCACCGGCTTGGATGCTTCCCCGCTGTCTCTGAGGCGGGCGCGGCAAAATGTGCCTCAGGCTTCTTATGTGGAGGCGTTTGCTGAGAAGATGCCGTTCCCGGATGAGCATTTTGACTTAGTTCATACGAGTGCGGCGCTGCACGAGATGGAGCCGGCTCAGCTAGGGCAAATTATTAAAGAAGTGTATCGGGTACTCAAGCCAGGTGGTGTGTTTGCGCTAGTGGATTTTCACCGGCCCACCAATCCGGTTTTTTGGCCTGGGGTGGCGGTGTTTCTCTGGCTGTTTGAGACGGAGACGGCGTGGCAGCTGCTGGATACCGATCTTGCCGGTGCGCTAAGGGAGGTGGGGTTTGCGGTTGGGGAGCCGGTGCTGTATGCGGGGGGGAGTTTGCAGGTGGTTCACGGGAGGAAGTGAACCGCTACTCACTACAAGTCCTTTGTAGGACAGGCGGGACGCCTGTCCCAACTGTAAGCTATTGGCTAATTCATAGGGGGTTTTACCCCACCCCCAACCCCTCCCCGTTAACGGGGAGGGGAGCTTTTTATCGTTCCGGGGCGGAAGGGCCAGCCCCTACAGCTAGGAAAGGCGACTGTGGGGGATCTGCCCCCTTTTCCCAACAAGCAAATTAAAAGTCCCCATTGCGCCCCAAGGGGTGGCGAACAGATAGCAAGGCTTTAATTTTGTTTACCTTTTTACGCTAGACAGTAAACACGTCTTCATAGATTTCGGCAAGTGTCACGGTTAACCCGACAGACTCAAATCGGAGTTGATCGTCTTTGCCTAAGGTTTCTAGTGTCCAGTTGCCTTGCGGGTCTTTCCGGTAGATTTCGATTTTGATTTCTTCTTGGGAGACTAAGATGTATTCTTGAAGGCTGGGCAGTTTTTGGTAGTTTAACAATTTTTCTCGCCGGTCGGTGGATTCTGTGGTTGG
>JALOOK010000036.1 GCA_025454445.1 Oscillatoria sp. Prado101
CACCCTTGATGGCGGCACGGAAGACGACATCCTTGATGGCGGTGCTGGCAACGACAGCATGCTCGGCGGTGATGGCAACGACACCCTTGATGGCGGCACTGAAGACGACAACTTGCAGGGCGGTGCGGGTAGCGACACCCTGCTGGGCGGTGATGGTAGCGACACCCTTGATGGCGGCACTGAAGACGACAACTTGCAGGGCGGTGCGGGTAGCGACAGCCTGCTGGGCGGTGATGGTAGCGACATCCTGCGAGGCAATGGTGGTAGCGACAGCCTGCTGGGCGGTGCTGGGAATGACAGCCTGCTGGGCGGTTTTGGTAACGACAGCCTGCTGGGCGGTGCTGGGAACGACAGCCTTAATGGCGGAGATGGAAATGACACACTCATCGGCGCAACGTCTACTGCCATCAATGGGGAGGTTGACACTTTAACCGGTGGGCTGGGGGCAGATACTTTTGTGCTGGGCGATTCCACCGGCGTCTTCTACCAAGGCGATACCACCTGGGCAATTCTTGAAGACTTTGTGGTCGGTGAAGATAAAATCCAACTCAGTGGAATTGCAAGTGACTACACGGTGAATATTGTATCGGGGCCTGGATTTGGCAGCTCCACAGTTGCAGATAGTCATATTCTGAAGGGCACTGATGTCATCGGTATTGTTGTTGACCAAACAGATCCAACCCTGGCAACAAATTTGATATTCGTCTAGGCTTTCGCTTGCCAAATGACTGTGTGAATTAGGTGGGTTGGGCAGCGCCCAACCTACCGCGACGCACACACTTTAAAACCCCCCTGCTCAGCAAAACTGAGAGGGGGTTTTTTCTTGTCGGCGCTGCTGCCAATAGCCGCCGGGAAGGGCGTTCTAGGGGGAACTGCCGGTGGACAGTTTGTAGTAGGGCTTGAGCCCCAAAGTTTGTAGTAGGGCTTGAGCCCCAAAGTTTGTAGTAGGGCTTGAGCCCCAAAGTTTGTAGTAGGGCTTGAGCCCCACAGTGGCTGGCCAATGCCGAGATCGCCGGCTTCCCTCTACCTCTCTCCCAGACGCTCTTGGCGTCTTGGCGTCTTGGCGGTTCACTACCCAGGCAGATCACACACCGGCACCGGACTGTGATAGAATACAAAGTTGACCTTCAAGCCGCCAGTCAGCCCCAGCTCTGAAAGCCACTGCTTGTTCCAGAGGAAAGGAGTGGTTTTTGCGGAGGCTGCACGGCAAATTCCGTGACTCGGAAGTATAACCTGTTACAGTTTCATTTTATGAACGATTCCATTCGCTTCCTCATGTGCCCCCCCGACCACTACGATGTGGATTATGTGATTAATCCGTGGATGGAGGGCAATATCCACAAGTCCTCGCGGCATCGAGCCGTCGAGCAGTGGCACAAGCTTTACCACATCCTCAAAGATCGCGCTGTGGTCGATCTAGTCAACCCCCAGCAGGGTTGGCCAGATATGGTGTTCACGGCAAATGCCGGTCTGGTACTGGGAGACAATGTGGTGATCAGCCGCTTTTTGCACAAAGAGCGACAAGGTGAGGAGCCGTTCTTTAAACAGTGGTTCGAGTCCAAAGGCTACACGGTGCACGAACTGCCAAAAGATTTGCCCTTTGAAGGAGCGGGCGATGCGCTGCTGGATCGGGAGGGGCGGTGGCTGTGGGCTGGATACGGCTTCCGCTCTGAACTCGACTCTCACCCTTACCTGGCAAAGTGGCTGGAAATCGAAGTGGTGTCGCTGCAGCTGGTAGATGAGCGTTTCTATCACCTGGATACCTGTTTCTGCCCCCTGACCGGCGGCTATTTGCTCTACTACCCGCCAGCGTTTGATTTCTACTCCAACCGCATCATTGAAATGCGGGTTCTGCCAGAAAAGCGGATTGCTCTTGGGGAAGCGGATGCGGTGAACTTCGCCTGCAACGCCGTCAACATCAACCATACGGTGGTGATGAACAAGGCGAGTAAGGAACTCAAGGCGCGGTTGGCTGCAGTTGGGTTTGAAGTCGTCGAAACGCCGCTGACGGAATTTCTCAAAGCGGGGGGGGCGGCGAAGTGCCTGACGCTGCGGGTGACTGAGCCGGTGATCCCAGAACACCACGCCAATGTGCCGGTGGAAAGCCGCATCGTTCGCCTGGAAGGGCACCTGCTGGACACGGGTTTGATCAGCCGCGCCCTGGACAGGATTATGGAAGCTGGGGGCAGCTTCCAAGTGCTGAATTTCAATTTGGGAGAGCAAAAACAAAGCACTTCTTCTGCAGAGGTGAAGGTGTCAGCTCCTTCCCACGAGGTAATGGAAGAGATCCTCTCCCAGCTGATCGATTTGGGGGCGGTAAATCTGCCAGAAGACGAGCGCGATGCTCAGCTCGAACCGGTACTGATTGCCGGTGTGGCTCCCGATGACTTCTATGTCAGCACTATTTATCCGACTGAAGTGCGGGTGAGCGGACAGTGGGTGCGGGTGCAAAATCAGCGCATGGATGGGGCAATTGCCATCACCCACACCGCATCTGGGCCGGTGGCTCGCTGCAAACTCCTGCGGGATTTGCAAGTTGGGGAAGATGTGGTGGTGGATGTGATTGGCATCCGCACCGTGCGCAAAGCAAAATCCCGCGAGCAGCGCAACAGCCAGGAATTCAGCTTTATGTCGGGAAGCGTTTCCAGCGAGCGCCGCGTGGAATTGGTGGTTGAACAAGTGGCGTGGGAATTGCGGCAAATCCGCGATCGCGGCGGTAAGGTGGTTGTGACTGCAGGGCCGGTTGTCATCCACACCGGCGGCGCGGAACACCTGTCTCGCCTGATCCGGGAAGGCTATGTGCAAGCGCTCTTAGGCGGGAATGCGATCGCTGTCCACGACATTGAGCAAGCGATGATGGGCACTTCCTTGGGCGTGGATATGAAGCGGGGGGTTGCGGTTCGCGGCGGACACCGGCACCACTTGAAGGTGATTAATACGATTCGCCGGTTTGGCAGTATCGCCGCTGCTGTGGAGCAAGGTATGCTCACCCGTGGGGTGATGTACGAGTGCGTGAAAAATAACGTGCCTTTCTGCCTTGCCGGTTCGATCCGGGATGATGGCCCGCTGCCGGACACCCAGATGGATCTGATTAAGGCGCAAGAAGAGTACGCCCGCCTGTTGCAAGGGGCAGAGATGATTTTGATGCTGTCCTCGATGCTGCACTCGATCGGCGTGGGGAACATGACGCCGGCTGGGGTGAAGATGGTGTGTGTGGATATCAACCCCGCAGTGGTGACAAAACTCAGCGATCGGGGTTCGATTGAATCGATTGGCGTGGTGACGGATGTCGGCTTGTTCCTCAGCTTGCTGGTGAAGCAGCTGGATCTGCTGACGAGTCCTTACCCAGTCCCTGCGGCTGTGTAGATATTTGTGGGGCGGGCTTTCTCGCCCGCCCTTTATGTTTATTTTTGCTGCGCTCAATCAACCGCTGGCTTCGATGCCGGTGCTGCGCTATATAACGTTTCTCATATTAGTGATCTACTGAAATGTCTTAACCGATATTTTAAATTATAGACTGGTTCTAAAAGCGCCTCACCAGTTCCTGCTGAAATACTTGCACCAAGCCGATAGCTAGCTGAATCACCGGCCAGCCGACCAAACAGATGACCCCAGAGCCAAGAGTGGTAATATCCAACCCTTGGCGGACTGCAACAATCACAGCCAGCAAACTCCAGACAGATAATATCCGCTCAATCGGCTGTCCCAGAAATGGAACCAGCGTTAAGAAGTTCAGCACTTGCGGGGCGTAGGCAAAGCCAATAGGAATCAGCAACTGTTCATAGGTGACGTGATTCGGTTTCAGCCACTGCCCTATCTTGGCAATAGTTCGCGTCCAGAAAAAATAGCCTCCCACCACGCTGAGGCCATCCAGCAGGAGTGCTATGGTCAAGGCGGGGAGAGGTGCCAAATTAATCAGCAAAATCACCGCGCTGCCCAGCATGTGGGAGAGTGCGGCTAAAATGACTATCCTTCGGGCTATCCGGCGGTTGCCAGGAGTATTTCTAGCATTGTCGTAAAAATGTCCATCCAAAGCCAGTGCGCTCCTGAGGGTGGCTCTGAAACTTACTCTTGACTCTCTGTCACTCATGTTGCGTCCCTGCCGCTGACAGCTCTTGACAAATTCGGTATTATAGTATATCAGTAAGAAAACTACCGCAAAAAGGTCAGCCTACCTCGCCGGTGCGATTGACTGACAAAAATGCCTTTACGCAGGGAAGGTTATGAAATGTTTAAGGTAACAGGGCGCACACTTCAGTGGCTGAGGGAGAAAACCTGGAATGTGTTGATGCTAGCCGGCATCGCACTCCTAATTTCGGGAGCGCTATCGCCACTGGGAACTCTGGTGTGGTGGCTGAGGGAAGGAGCGGAGAATTTGGGGTTGAGGAAGAACCGGCCCCAACTCCTACCAGCCCAACAGATAGCCAAGACAGCCGCCAAATCTGCCTATAATAATTGTTATATCATATTTCTCCCAGGCGTGGGGGATTTTTCTGCGGATGAATTAGCACCGGGTGAAACCTTTTTTCTAAATCGCTTACAGCAGTTTCATCCGAACTGCGTAACGGTTGCGGATGTTTTTCCCTACTCAGCGGCGAATAAGAGTCTGGGAGGAGATCGAGTGATGGCTCCACTGTGGCGCTTTGCGCATCACCCAAAAGCTGGGTTAGAAATCATTAGTGTGCTGATTCAAATTCGCAATCTCTGGCGCTTCGCAATTTCCGCAGATCCTCGCTACGCTCCGGTTTACAATCAAGGAATTGCAAATTCGATCATCAACCGGATGAATGCCAAGGCTCCCCTACCAGCTTCCCCCGCTCAACCTATTAAAATCATTCTTCTCGGTACGAGCGGTGGCGTGCAAGTTTCCCTGGGCGCAGCAACTTATCTTAAGAAATGGCTAAACGCAGAAATCACCGTCGTTTCTTTAGGTGGTGTGTTCCACGGAACCAATGGATTTGATGCGAGCGAGCGGGTGTACCACCTGCGAGGCGAGCGAGACTCAATTCAGAATATAGGTGGAATTGTGTTTCCGACGCGCTGGCTGTGGAACATTGCTTCCCCCTACAATCAAGCGCGTCTGCACGGGCGCTATAAAGAAATTAAAATTGGCCCGCAAGCCCATGATGGCCCTAAAGGTTATTTGGGGGAAGAGATTGCCAGCAAAAACGGCACTACCTATGCCGGTTTAACACTCGAAGCTGTTAACAAACTTCCCATCTGGAGCAGCAGTAGGGTGCGTTAGAGAAAGTGCGCTACCCTCCTGAGCAGAAAAGATTTATATAGCGTTTCTCATCCTTTGTGAGGTACTGAGTGAGGTACTGAGAAACCCGGTTTCTTTAAGAAACCGGGTTTCTGGGGTTACTTAATTTATCGGGAATTGGCAACCCACTCAACGATGCCATCTGCAAGCGCCGCCGCCAATTTTTCCTGCTCCTGGGGATTCACAATCCACTCAAACTCAAATGGATTAATCATAAATCCCAATTCCAGGAGCACTGATGGAGCCACCGCCGGACGAGTCAGCGCCAGATTATTCCAAAACACCCCATAAGAAGGCCGGCCCAACTTGTCCACCAAATAGTTGTGCAAAAACATTGCCAAGCTTTCGGCTTGGGCATGATACCAAAACATCCCGACGCCTTTGGTGTTCATGGCATCCCCGCTATCGGGCAAAGCATTGTAATGAACGCTAAGAGCGAGGTTTGGCTCTTGTTTTTCAATGATCGCGGCACGGTCTTGGGGATACAAATCATCATCCCCCTCTCGCGTCATAAACACTGTCGCCCCGCGCTTGACCAGCTCATCTCGCAACAGCTTCGACACAATCAGGGTCACGTCTTTTTCCGGATAGCCATTCGGCCCTTTGGCACCGAGGTCTTCCTTGCTGCCGTGCCCCGGATCGAGCATAATCCTAACACCGGCAAGGGGCTGATCTTCACTGCTCCTTGCCGGCGGGTGCCGCAAAGACAGCACGAAAGTCGTGCCCTCGTACTGCAATTTGTACCCCCACTGCTGCTGCGATTTGAGATTAAACGTATATTCCACTTGCCCGGGCGCAACCTGCTGCCAGTCGAGGCGAGAAATCACCGGGTTATTATCGAGGCGAATCGTGTCTGTCTGGGCGGTTGTGTTGTGCAGCGTCAGCGTCAGGGTGCTGGTGCCTTGGCGCACACTCACCGGCACCGGCACCTGCAGCGGGAATCTCACCTCTGTGGCGTCGCCAACCTCACGCGAAGAGATCCCGCGAATCAGAGATCGAGGCGGCACCCCACCGGTGAAGGTGCGCACTTCCTTTTGATTTATCCACGCACCGTAGTCCAGACGCACCCACTCGCCCTCGCGCCCAGTAATCGCCGCCTGCGTGCCTTTGGGCAAAGGCGTCAGGCGAGAATAGTCGGAACTCGGGCCGGTTCGCGCCACACCGGCATCTGCTGTCACCTCGGCAATCTCCACCGGCACCGGCGACAGCACCGAAACTTTCCCAGGCCCTGCCTGGGTTTTTGTCTGGCCATTGAGCGCCAGCTGGAACTGGGGTTGGCCCAAATCCCCCGCTGCTGCCGGTGCGGCAGCACACCCCCGGTACTCTCCAGCTGATGTGGCCGGCTGATTTTGGCCCGTCAGCACGGCGCTATTCGCCGGCAGTTCTGCTTGCGACTGCGGTATCAGGGGAATGGTTAGATTGCTGAGGCGCACGGAAACCGTAGCGTTTGCCGGTGCCACCGCGCCAAAACAAATCAGCTCTCCGGGCATTCTGACAATATCGACTGCCGGTGTGAGAGAATTTTCTGCAAAGGCCAGCCCCACCGGCAGCACCGGCGCTGCCGACTCCCGCGTCACCTTAATTTTCAGTTCCTGGTTTTCATAGCGCAGCGTAAACTCATTTTCTCCCAGCTGCAGGGGAAAAGTGGGGGCGAAATGGCCGGCTGGACTGCGCTCAATCGCCTTGCCATTCACCAGCACTTCCCCATTCGGCGGCGCTGTGCCTATCAGGAAAATCCGGTCTGATACAGTCTTGTGGTCAGCCGGTGGGTACGCCAGAAAAAGCGGTTGTTCTGCCCGAACTGGAGACATAATTACAGACCCTAACAACAAACTCAATGCTATAATTTTTCGCATTCTGCCCTCAAGCCACTTAAACCTTAAAACCCCAAATTTGCATTTTTTATGCCTCGGGCTGCCATCCGCTGACCTCACCAGGCTGAAGCTGATTATACACCCTGAGGGTGTCAGTTTCCGGAGTGTAATCGGTTTTTACAGGACTTACGCAGCGACCTTAATTGTGGGTGGGTTACGCTATGGCGTTCCCCACCCTACAGATAGAGGCTTTGCGTAAGTCCTGTTTTAGTTGCTAGGGGAGGGTGCGCAGGCGCTCTGGCCGGTGCTGGGGTTCTGCGAGCGAAGAAAAAGTAGGGTGCGTTCCGCCTCATCCATTCTCCCAGATGTAATGGTGCCCACTCGCAAGCGAAACGCACCGATCCTGACACTTCCCATAAAGGTTTAGCAGACAGAATTTTAGTGGCGCTCGCCAGACGATACGGAATTCCCTTACTAACTTGTGATGCCAAGATTTTGAACTCTCCTCATGTACAGACTATCTGGTAGTTTTGATTGAACAAATTCCTGAATAGGTCAGAAAGCCGGTTGATTCCACACACCCCAACCTCAACCAGAAACCGGGGTTCTTAAAGAACCCCCGGTTTCTAACCTACTCAGCACTTTGAATAAGTTTAATGTTATTTCTCAGCCATTCATTGACCAAAACTTGCACATCTATCTTTTTATGGGCGGCAATTTTAGTGACAAACTCCTCGACATCGGGTTCCAGATAAATCGGAGAGTGAAACTTAGCATCAGGATGCTAAAACTTGCCTTGTTCTGCTTTGGGAAAATCACACTCTGATTTCATATTTCCCTCTCTTGATAGCATTGTGCGTTCCGCCTCATTCATTCTCCCACACATCATTCGACTCGCAAGCGGAACGCAGAACGCACCGGTACAGGGGGGTGGGTTCCGCCTTATCAAGGCTCGCAGCCGAATAAAAAGTCACGGCAGGCGGAACCCACCCTACTATCTCTAAAATATATAATTTAATTGCAGTTACACCTCAACCGGCCAGCTAGACAGTCTGGCCACGACCAAAGGTGCTGTGACAAGAATGGTATCCTGTCATCTGGGTTGTCTGCGAGCAAGCGCTGACTGCGGACAGCCGGTAAAGGCACGCAGGCGCTTGGGCTGTGGCACAATGAACAGCAGGCGTAGGCGCGGAAATCTAAGCGTTTCGGAAGTTTATGACCAAGTTTGTGTTCGTCACCGGCGGAGTCGTCTCCAGCATAGGCAAGGGAATAGTAGCGGCAAGTCTGGGCCGGCTCCTCAAGTCGCGGGACTATTCCGTCTCCATCTTGAAACTAGACCCCTATATTAACGTCGATCCGGGCACCATGAGCCCCTTCCAGCACGGGGAGGTGTTCGTCACCCAGGATGGCGCAGAAACAGACCTGGACTTGGGGCACTACGAGCGCTTCACCGACACCTCCATGTCCCGCCTGAACAGCGTCACCACCGGCTCCATCTACCAAGCAGTCATCAACAAAGAGCGCCGAGGCGACTATCACGGCGGCACAGTTCAAGTCATCCCCCACATCACCAACGAAATCAAAGAGCGAATCCGCCGGGTGGCCAAAGACACCAACCCCGATGTGGTGATTACCGAAATAGGCGGCACAGTGGGCGACATCGAATCCCAGCCCTTCTTAGAAGCGATCCGGCAGTTCCGCAAGGATGTAGGGCGCAATAATGTCCTCTACATCCACGTCACCCTCGTGCCCTGGATTCCCTCTGCCGGCGAGATGAAAACCAAGCCAACCCAGCACTCCGTCAAAGAACTCCGTTCCATAGGCATTCAACCGGATATTTTAGTCTGCCGGTGCGACCGGCCCTTGCAACCCGGCATGAAAGACAAACTCTCAGAATTCTGCGACGTGCCGGTGGAGAGCGTCATTACCTGCCAAGATGCCAAAAGTATCTATGAAGTGCCCCTGATCCTAGAACGGGAGGGACTGGCGCAGCAAGTCCTGGAGTTGCTGCAGCTGGAGCAGCGCCAGCCCGACCTGAAACAGTGGCAAACCCTCGTAGACCGGCTCTATCGCGGCGGCGAAAAGATAGAGCTGGCCATTGTCGGCAAATACGTCCGGCTGACAGATGCCTACCTCTCGGTCGTAGAAGCCCTGCGCCACGCCGCCATCGCCATGGGCGGCGAATTCAACCTGCGCTGGGTCAACTCAGAAGACATCGAAGCGGACGGTGCCGAAGCCCATCTCCAAGGCGTCCACGGCATAATCGTTCCCGGCGGGTTCGGCATCCGGGGAGTAGATGGAAAAATTGCCGCCATTGAGCACGCCCGCCAGTCCCAGATACCCTTTCTAGGCTTGTGCCTGGGGATGCAGTGCGCTGTCATAGAGTGGGCGCGTCACCTCGCCGGACTGCAAGATGCCAACAGCGCCGAGTTTGACCCCAGCGGGCGCAATCCGGTGATCAACTTGCTGCCGGAACAGCAAGATGTGGTAGATTTAGGCGGCACAATGCGCCTGGGGCTATATGCCTGCCGCATTGCGCCCGACAGCCTGGCGTTCAATCTCTACCAGCAAGAGGTGGTTTACGAACGCCACCGGCACCGGTACGAATTTAACAACGCCTACCGCAACCTGTTTTTAGAGACAGGTTTCGGCATCAGCGGCACATCCCCTGACGGGCGCTTGGTGGAAATCATCGAACTGCGCAACCACCCCTTCTTCATCGCCACCCAGTTCCACCCAGAGTTCCAGTCGCGCCCCAGCCAGCCTCACCCGCTGTTCAAAGGGTTTGTCAAAGCCGCGATGGCCCGAAAGAAACCAGCAACAGCAGCAGCACCGGCAGTGCCAGCTGAAGTATCCTGACACAGGAATTGCGGCGGCTTTGATGTGAGGAGGTCTTGTGGCGTACTGGATCAAGATAAGTTATGAGCGGGACAAACAAGTATATGTGATCGATCTAGACCGCATCAGCGCTTTCAGCTTGTCTTGGAACGGTCGGCTAACTCTCTACTTGTCCAATCACCCAACCGGCATTGAGATTACTCAGCAGAGCGATCCAGAAGCCTACCACAAGATTCTCCACTACATCAAAGAAACCACTGGGTTTCCTTTACCTTGAAGGGGGCGTAGGGATGCCCGGATGCCCGGATGCCCGGATGCCCGGATGTTCCAGGACAATATGGCGGTTCTAAATCATTTGTGAGACTGTGGTTGGGGCCAAAAACCCGGTTTCTTTGAGAAACCGGGTTTCTCCGCTCTCACAACTTATAGCGGTTTTCAGTTGGATGAAGTATATGCCAGAAACCCGGTTTCTTTAAGAAACCGGGTTTCTCAGTACCTCACTTAGATGAAAACCGCTATAAATAGAAACGCGCTTATGGCGGGGCGCAGGCGCGACGCCTGTGCGGCGTCAAAACTAGCCTTGTTCCTCAATCTTTGCTGCTTCTTCGTTTTCCCTAACCAACTGCCAAGCCAGTTTAGCCGCACCGGCAATCCCCGCAGAATTGCCCAACTCAGCCGTCAGCAACTGCAAACCGGGACGGCACACCGGCAGCACCCGCCGCTCAATTTCTGCCATAGCTGCAGGAAAGAAAAACTCCGCACTCGCCGCCACACCCCCACCGATGATAATCGCTTCCGGCCCCAGCACATAAATCAGACTGGCCAAACCGGCACCCAGCTGGTGTCCGTAAGTCTCCCAGAACTCCAAAGCTTGCCGGTTCCCCACTTGCGCCATGTGGCCCAGTTCCGCCGGCTCGCAGCCCATGCGCCGGCGAATCGCCCCCACCGAGGCAAACTGCTCCAGCGAACCGCGATTGCCGCTATTGCACTCCGGTCCGTAAAGATCCAGCGTGATTAACCCCAGCTCCCCGGCAGCGCCGGTGTGGCCCACAAACAGCTTCCCATCTATAATAATCGCACCGCCCACTCCCGTGCCCAAAGTCAGCACAATCAAATTGCGGAAGCGACGACCGGCACCCAGCCAAGCTTCTCCCAAACCCGCGCAATTGGCGTCATTCGCCAGAACTGCCGGTCTTTTGGTCTTTTCTTCCAGCCAGTCCGCCAGGGGCACATCGCGCCACCCCGCCAGATTAATCGCCACTTTGGCCACCCGACCCGCCGCATCCGCCGGCCCGGGCGTCCCCACCCCTATGGCCAAGCATTCCTGATTCGGGTCAAGTTGCCGGATCGCTTCAGCCATAACGCCCAACACAGCTGCCGGTGTGGCCGGTTGCGGCGTGGCCACACTGAACGATTGGCTGCAGTTGCCATCCGGGGTGAATCTCCCCAGCTTAATTGCAGTCCCCCCTAAATCAATGCCAATTACTTCGCCCATACTCGAACCTTTAATATCTTTTCTTCCATTGTAGTTTTAATTTTATATTTTAAACCGCAGATGAACGCAGATGTACGCAGATATAGGCCCTGAAACCCGGTTTCTTTAAGAAACCGGGTTTCTCAGTACCTCACTAATATGAGAGACGCTATAATTCTCAGTCCAGCTAGTCGGCAATCCTGAAAGTCTTCAAGAAAGCTTGAAAATCTTTCTCTGCCTGCCGGTAGGCGGCTGCTTTCTGGTCAAGCGCAGCCTGGGTAATTTCTCTGTCTTGGAATTGCTTTTGCGCTAATTCAAATTCCAGCTTTTTGATTTGGTAATTCTGCTGTCTCACCGTCCCCTCAACGGAGCCAACCCAATTGGTAAATCCCAGAGTCTGCGTCTCTGGGTCTGTATTGCCGGCATTCCTGAGCGCCGGCTCTCCAAGCTTGGCTTTCGCTGTTGCTGTCAGCCGGCGAAAGCTCTCTAATGCCGCCTTTATTTGCTGGATGCGGCTCAGAGAGTTTTGCAAAGAAAACCTTTGATTGAGAGTGTCGCTGAGAGGTTCGTCTGGAGAAACCGGGCGCTGGCTTAACGGCATGGCTGGGGGAGAGGCGTGCTGTGCCGTGCCGGTGCTGGCACTGGCTCTCAGTTGCGCCGGCTGCTTCCACGCAGACCAAAACATGACAGCGACGGTGAAAGGAACGAGCACTAAAGGAATAGCGGCTGCCAGAAAAGCTCGGTTGACTTGCATCGAAGATCCCCCCAGAAAAATCAAATGTTCAACATTTAATTTGCTTGACATGACGGCGCTGCACGTCGCTCGCGCCAGGATGCGACAGGTAGAAGATGGTCGTTTTTATAGAAAAAATGACAGTGTGGGCCTTTTTGCCAGAACCGCTAAAATAGCAAATTAGATGTGCGTAGCCCTGCTCGCCACCGGTCGCCTGAGTTGAGCTACAGCAGCCGGTGGCAGAATTCCAGTGATGGAGAAGAGAGAAAAGACCGGCAGTGTTCCGTGAGCGTATTCAGCGGAAAGCCAGACAGGGATAGCGAGAGACAGACAAAAAATCCCCCAATCCCCTTTTCCCGGCTCCCACCTTTCCACCGGCTATTCTCGCCGCAACTTAGGATTGACGAACTCGTTGAGCCCCTCTCCCACCAGCGACAGCCCCACAACCATCAGCGTTAGGGCCAAACCGGGAAATAGTGCAGTCCACCAGATGCCGGTGGGCAGAGCCTCCAGCGCTTGGCGCAAATCGTGCCCCCACTCGGCTGTCTCTTCGGGCAAACCCAAACCGAGAAATCCCAAACCGCCGAGGGTGAGAATGGCGTCAGCGGCGTTGAGGGTGAACACCACCGGCACGCTTTGAATGACGTTGAGGAAGAGGTAGCGGCTGAGAACTGTCCAAGTGTCGGCACCCATCGAGCGGGCGGCTTCGATAAACAGTTCAGTCTTGACGCTGACGGTGTGGTTGCGGACTATCCGATAGTATTGCGGGATGTAGGAAATACTCAAGGCGATGGCGGCATTGAACACTCCGCGCCCGACGACAAAGGCCAGGGTAATCGACAGCAGCAATCCGGGGAGGGTGTAGATGGTGTCCATCAAAAACAGCAGCGCCCGGTCGAGTCTGCCCCCGACATAGCCGCTCACCATACCCAGGGGTACGCCGGCAACCAGACTGAGTGCTGTAGCCAGGATAACCACTTGCCATGCGGCTTGGCTGCCGAATAGGGTGCGCGAGAATACATCGTAGCCCAGGCCGCTGGTGCCGAACCAGTGGCTGGGGGAGGGTGCTTCGTGCAAGGGGTTGCGGAGGAATTCTGTGGGGTTTTGTATCCATCCCCGCGCCTGGAAAGTGGGAGCCAAGAGGGCGGTGAGCACGAAAAACAGAGTAATCGCCAGCCCCGCCCACATCATCTGCATGGAGAGGCTGGGGCGAGTGGAAAGACGTAAAAATCGGGGCAGCTGTGGTCTGGAAATGGCCATAAAACCTGTTACTGGGTGTTTCAATGGGCTTCTAAATCAGAAGCGCGAGCCGGTCGTGCCGTATCCGTTATTTTACTGAGAGAGTCAATACATAGCGCATACAGGTTTTCAGTGTGCCAAGTTTGGGGTCAGCTTTAACCGAGGATTTTGCCCGCTGGCGAGCGCGAGCTTCTGCCTGATTGTTCTCTGGCAAAATGGCAATCTTCTCGCTTATAGCTGAGCCATGATTATAGACAGGCGGTACGCCTACCTCCGCAAACCTGTACACCCCAGCTTAACCCTCTGCCTGCTTGCCTGGAAAGCCAGAATTTAGGGCTGATAACTTACGCAGAAACCGGGTTTCTCAGCCAGACTCCTTGACTTTCAGCCCGGGGCATCAGACCAGAAACCCGGTTTCTTTCAGGGTTGTGCGTAAGTTCTACCCCAAACAGGAAGGGGTTTGCTGGTTGCTCAGTAATTTTACGCGCAAAAAGGTTTGTTAAATAAATATTTTGTAAAGTTATGTTGCGGTAAGTTAACTAAGGTAACGATTTCAGGGTTAGTTTGCCCCTCATGCTGCGGTTATCCCCTTACAGAAGTCCTAACTGACTGCGGTATATGATAAAAGCGATTTATAGAGTAATAGAAGTCTCAGTAATAACCGCGGATTATTTTTGCGTCTTCACGAGAACTTCACAATCAACGCCTAGGTTCATAGATACAGAGATACAGAGCTGTCAGAGGTGAGGGGATTGCAGGAAATAGTCCAGCTTGACTGACAGATGGGTGCCATATCTACGAGCGGGACTTTTTTGGTGGGGAGTGTGATGCAGTTTCT
>JALOOK010000427.1 GCA_025454445.1 Oscillatoria sp. Prado101
GTCCGCCGGTCAGGGTAAAAATTCCCGCCGTTCTTGCGGATTGCCAGATTCCCTGGTTGGGAGCGGTTTTGGGTTCGATTTCCGAGTCACTTAAGGCTTGAAAAATCGCAAAAATTAGCCCGCCAATCAGCCCGCCGAGGGTAGCTCTCAGCAGCCCGAATAAGCCACCTACAAGTTGACCGGCAATTGCCAAAAACAGGGTTCCGATTAGGGCAGCCAGCAGCCCCAAACTCAGACCGACAATCGCCCCACTGACGGCTTTTTCTCGCGACCAATTCAGGGGGTTAACTGGCACGATTTGGAAATTAAGCCCCCCAAACAGTGCAAATATAAAACCGCTAATCAGCCCAAAGTTTAGCCCGAAACTCAGCCCGCAACTCAGCCCGCCGGTTAAGCCGAGAATCAGCCCAACTCCCAGGCGATAAAGCCACCGCTGAGTTGGAGTTGACAGCCACACCGGCTGCATGTTTTCAATGCAAAACTCATCGGCGGAGTCTCGTTTGAGGCGTTTGGCCAGCCAGCTGAGCCAGCGCCGGCTCTGTTGGGCGGGAAGCTGTTTCAGTTGCTTTTGGATAAAGGCATCGAGCAAATACCGCCGGCGAGATTCAGGAGAGAGGCGCTGCTGCCATTCGGGAAGGGAGATTTCTTCCGCCGCCAGTGCGATAATGTTGAGAAACAGCGGTGTTTTAGCCGAGTTCAGCAGATTCGGGTCTTGTTGCAAGCTGGGCCACAGATATTGCAGTCCCGAGCGGGAGAGATAGTCCTGGATTTGGGGTTCTGTCAGGGGCAGCAAGTAAATCGCTGCCGGAAGCTGCATCAGGGTTTGGGTGCTGGCGTATTCCGACATGCCGGTGCAAACGACCAGATGTTTCGGCTGCACCTGCTGGATAAACTGATTGATGGCCAGGACGCAGGGTTTTTGCTGCTCTGAGCGCAATTCGTCCAGTCCGTCGAGCAGGGGGACAAGTGAGCCGCTTTCCAGCCACTTTTTGGCAGTGTCGGGGGGGAGAGCGCAGTTGGACTGGAGCTGGCTGGCGAGCCAGTCGGCAAGGGCGAGACGGCTGTCCCAAGAGCTGAGGTTGAACAGCACCGGCACGGGAGAGCGCGGGTCCGCAAAGGCGCGATCCACCAGTTTGCTGGCGAGTTCCAGCAGGGTTGTAGTTTTGCCGGAGCCAGATGCGCCTAAAATCAGTAATTTGCCGTCAACTGAGGGCAGGTCGAAAACTTCTATTATATCTTTTTCTGGCAATAGCCGCGCACTGGGCTGACTGCCGATTTTCACCTCTACGTCCCAAAGGCGGGGGGCTGGGGGGTGGGGCTGTTCGGAGGTGTGCCGGTGGAGCGACACGGCGTTATGCAAGGACTGCTCGAGCCGGCTTTCAACGCAGCGTTTGACAAATCCGAGCAATTTATAGCGAGTCTGGACACAATGCCTGCGCTGGAGAATTACTGGGACTTGGATAGCCTGTGAGAGTCTGATCCCGATCATAAATCCCCCAGGCAGCAATCCACCGACAGCAAATAGCAACACAAATATACAGTCATTGGCACAACCTGGTGTAGAAGCGAGCGTCAAAAAAAAGTTTAAGGGGTTTTGCGCTCAGGTTTTGGGTTTTTGGGCGGTGGCGGCTGTGGGCGGAAGTAGCTAGGGCTGGCCAATTGCGCTCGCTAGGGGGTGCGATGGCACTGAGAAACCCCGTTTCTGGGGCAGGCCATGTTATGCTGAGTTATCTTGGCCCACTTATCAGTTCCACCAGCTCCCAATCCATGTCCACTCAAAACCCGACCCATCTCACCTTTGAAGAGGCGCAAAACATTCTTAAGCTATTCAGCTGCACGGATACTAAATCCGCCTGTTCGCCAGAGGAAAGAGCGGCGCTCCGGGAAGCGCTGCTTTTGCTAGCCGGTTTTTCGGATTACCAGATATTGGGGATTTGCGCTGAGACAGCCGAGCAGGGGCTGTTGGCGCTCCAAACTTATGCAGCCGGTTTGGGCTGGGAACCGCCGCTCGACATTGCTAAGGTCGAAGGTGCGGTTTATATAAAATTTAACCCCAAAACGGGATTGTGCTATATGGATTCCTATGCGGGAATCTATCGCGGAGTGCTGGTTTCCTGTCAGTCCTCAGGAGAAGGGGGACTTAATGAAATGTACGGTCATTTGCCGCTAGATTTATTTGTTTGAGAACTGCGAGGGTGCGTTTCTTTGGGGGGAAGGCACCCTACTAATTGCTGAGAGCAGGTTGGTCAAGTAATTGTTAAGACAGCTAGGGGGTCAGAAACCGGGTTTCTTCTGTAGGAAAGCTGAGTTTTCCAAGAAATATCTGCAAGCTATCCTGTGCCCCAGGAGGAATCTCAGTACATTTATCTAGCACAGAGAGCCTCTTGCTGTCCTTCATTTTCCTTGAAGGGCAGGTTTTTCTTTCTCTTGCGGCATTCCACCCTCACACCCCTGCTTCGGGTGTTCGTGGCAGTTTTTTTCACCATAGTTTCCGGGTTGGCAGCAAGGCAGCCAGAAGCCAGTACAGTAGGCATTTCTGAGCTGTGTCGGAGAATCCGGAAACGGCTGTGACAGTTAAAAGGCCGGAATGCGGGTCAAATGCTACCGCTTCTGGCTTTGGGAATGCGTTGGTGCCGGTGCCGCAAGGGTGACGCGCCTGGATGGCAACCCGGAGTTGAGCCTCTTGGGTTTGTGCGAGCAGGCGCTTGAAACAGTGGCACAGGAAAGTCCAGCAGGGCCGGTCTTGGCTTTTAAATTTGAAATATAGAGTTGGAGAAATAGAAAAATGAACTCTGAACTTAGCTTCCCCAATCCGCAAGTTAGTCTGGTTCTCGCACCGGAGAGTTGCTCTGTTATAAAGCTGCCTCAGAAGAAGATGGTTAAGGTCGCACCGGCACCCTCGATCGATCCCTTGCCAGAAGATGCCTCTCTCACAGTAGAGATTCTCATGCGCCCTTGTTAACTCGTAAAAGTTTGTTACTCACCCAACAGCCATGCAACCCGATACCAGCACGCAGATGAAAAGCCTTCTTAGCGATTTAGAGATACTAATCGCTGAGATAGAGAACAACCCTCGCCTTTCTTCCTGGGTTGTGCGGATGGCCCTCAAATCCATTAAGGACAAAGCCGAGAAGATGGCCGCCCCGAGCGATCTACAGCCTGCCAACTTGTCAGAGCGGGCTTGCGCAAACTAATCCAGGCGCTGGACTTTACAGGAAAAGGCTTGAGCGAGAAGCAGCTGTATGGGCGCATCGCTTTTGTGACCTGCATCACTTACAGAGAAGTATATGGTCACATTCCCTCACTAACTTAGATCACTTATTTATCAGGTTATTATCACACGCCATCCCAGGGGGAAATCACAGAAATATTGAGGGAGATAGGTGATATTAGAATCATAGAGTTCAATGTACAGCCATGCCAGCTCAAGCTCTTTTCGCCCAGCCCACGATCGCCGAAGTCTTTGGTCAAGCCTGGAACTCTGGCCGCCTCACTTTCAGAGACCGGCTCTACCTGAGGGCCGCACTCTTAAACAGTGGCCTCAGCGAAGAGGATAGGGCCGCCATCGACCGCCTGCTCCACGCCGTTCGCCGGGGGTGGCTGCAGATTTTGGATTGAGGGCCGGTTAAATTACGAATTATTAATTTTTTTTGCAAATGATTGCTCTAATCACTGATATGGCCAACTTATTACTGCACGTCAAGCCGCTCTTAGGATTGAGGTATTGGCCAACTTTTGGCAGAGCGTGCTTGGATTGCTAGCAATTATATACTATAGATTTTCTTCCTAGGATTTTTGAGAGAGAGCTGCACTTGTAAGTGCAGTTTTTTTTATTTTAAGGTCTGAGTTTAAGAGCCGGCGGACGCGGCTTATATCAGGTTTGGTTTGCTAAACGAAACATCAAGAAACCAGGTTTATTCAATAAACCTGGTTTCTCGTCTGGGCCATGTTAGGCTTGATTATCTCCGCCCATTCAGTGGGGCTGCCAAAAAAAACGCACCCCACCACTACAGATATTTACTTTAACGGGATGATCCCGCTAGATTTCGGCAAAAGACCAGATACCGTCCCAGTTTTCGGGGGGCGGTTCTTGCAGCCAGTGCTGACAGCGCTCCAGCTGGATGGCGGCGGGTTTGTCCCAGCTGGAGATTTCCAGAACTTGGCCAAAGGCAGCAGCAGCTTCGGCAAACTGGCGATTGCGGTAGTGCCAGCGCCCTCGGGAGTAAAACTCGATCGCCATTCGCTTCTCCTCTGGAATCTCCTCGGAACGCAGCGCCACGAGTTGGTAGATAGCCAGCGGCTGCTGTTTCCCCCTGACGCCAATCAAGTCCAGTTCCCTGGCCCACACCCGGTCGGCGCAGGGCTGGTAGGTAGTTTCGCTGATAATGATATCGCAGCCATATTGCTTGCTCACCCGTTCCAGGTAAGCGCCCAAATTGACGCCATCGCCAATAGTGGTGAATTCCAGGCGCTGAGAGGAGCCAATATTGCCGGTGAGTACGGTGTCCGAGTTGATGCCAATGCCAATGCGGATCGCGGGTTTGCCATCTTCGACGCGGCGGACATTTAATTCCACCAGCCGCTGGCGCATTTCCACCGCCGTTTGCACCGCACGCCAAGCGTGCTCTTCCAGGATGGCCGGCGAG
>JALOOK010000428.1 GCA_025454445.1 Oscillatoria sp. Prado101
CTTGCGCCCGGGCACTCTTCAAATCGCCGGCGTCATCCGGGTGCGGAGCCGTAAACGGGTGGTGCAGCGCCTCCCAGCGCTTCTCCTCGGCATTCCACTCAAACATCGGGAAATCGGTAACCCACAGCAGATTGATTTTACTTTCGTCAATCAATCCCAGCTGGCGAGCGAGCGTTTGACGCAGCCGGTCGAGCGTTTTATTCACGATGTCAGCCGGTCCCGCGCCAAACAGCAGCAAATCCCCAGATTTAGCGCCGGTGCGCCGCAGCAGTTCCTGCTTTCGCTCCTCGCTCAAATTGTCCTTAATCGCGCCAATCGTATCAATCTCCCCGTCATCCCGGACGCGAATATAAGCCAGACCCTTCGCACCGGCTGCAGTCGCCTCATTAAACAAATCCCCGCCCGGTTTAATCCGCACATTGGAAATCGCCTCATTCCCCCCAGGAACCGGCAGAATTTTCACAATCCCACCGGCAGCTATCGCCCCCGAAAACACCTTGAACCCAGAGTCCTTCATCAAATCCGAGACATCCACCAACTCCAAGCCATAGCGCGTGTCCGGCTTATCGCTGCCATACCGGCCCATCGCCTCAGCATAAGTCAGGCGGGGGAAAGGACGAGGCAACTCAACCCCCTTGACAGTTTTGAAAATATGTGCTACCAACCCCTCATTCAGCTCAAGAATATCCTCCAGAGACATAAAGCTGATCTCCATGTCCAGCTGGGTGAATTCCGGCTGCCGGTCAGCTCGCAAGTCCTCATCCCGGAAGCAGCGGGCGATCTGGTAGTAGCGGTCAAACCCCGACACCATCAGCAACTGCTTGAACAGCTGCGGCGACTGCGGCAAAGCAAACCACTCGCCCGGGTTGACGCGGCTGGGCACCAAATAATCCCGCGCCCCTTCCGGCGTCGAGCGCGTCAGCACCGGCGTTTCCACCTCAATAAAGCCTTGCGCGTCTTCCAAATAGCGGCGAATCGCCTTAACCACAGCGTGGCGCAGCTGGAGATTGCGGCTCATGCGCTCCCGCCGCAAATCCAGATAGCGGTACTTCAGGCGCAACTCCTCGCGCACCTGTTCCGTTTCCGCCGCCGAAACCTGGAAAGGCAGCGACTTGTGGACTTTGTTGAGCAGCTCAATCCCATCAGCGTACACTTCCACCTCGCCGGTGGCCAACTTGGGATTGAGAGAATCAGCGGGGCGTTGCGTCACCCGACCGGTGATTTTAACCACATATTCGCTGCGCATAGCTTCTGCAGTCTCGTAAGAAGCAGGAGTGCGAACTGGGTCACTGACGATTTGGACAATGCCGGTGCGGTCGCGCAGGTCAAGGAAAATCACGCCCCCATGATCGCGGCGACGGTCAACCCATCCACAGAGGGTGACAGTTTCTCCAATCTGTTCCTTTCGGAGTTGGCCGCAATAGTGGGTTCGCATAGGTGTGGATTCGTGCAAATGGGCTTTAACGTTGATACTCAGAAGTGTTGCAGGGACTGCAAGGAAACTTATACAGCCTTTCTAGGATAGCAGGCTCTGAGCTTTTTCATTATCCAGCATCAGAAAAAATTCTCTCACACCCAATCTGACTCCCCTCCCCGCCTGCCGGTAGGGCCAAGCAGAGGGTGGACACAGATCCCCGCCGGTCGGGAGATGGCAGCCGGTCAACTTGAGCAATCCCCCTATGTTAGGCGTTTAATCTGCTTGTCCATTGAAAGTCCGCAGATCCGACCAAGCCTCATTCCCAGGCAGCAGCCCCCGAACGAGGTAAAATCCTCTTTCTTCTCCTATCTTGGCGCACGGGCGCGTCTTGGCGGTTTATTAAAAAATAATTCTTACACCTAAAATATAACCGCTATAGCGCCAATTTAAAACCCAGATGAAATATTTTTATATTTAAAATTTTATGGATATTTGCTAATCTTTATGCCTGGCGCACCCCAACAAAAAGCCAGGTTTATCAAAGAAACCTGGCTCCTGCAAAAACTGCGTCAAAGCAGTTATTTATTATAATAAAAACAGCGCCGCAATTGGGGCGCATAGGCACGAAAAACAGGGGGTGTATAGGTGACTGTCACTACTTTTTAACCACTTCCCAGATACCGGCTTATTCTTTCGGATTGCCGTCAGAATTCGACGGGCGAGGAGCCGTCAGCACCTCCCACGCCGCTTTAGCAGCAGCCACCAACCGATCGCCAAAGTCGGCAATTTCTTTCACCACCGACTGCCAGTTCTTCTCCGTTTCTGACTCCAGCATTTCAAACGACTTTTCAACCTGCTCCGAATCGATTAGTTTAATGCGCTCAATGGTTTGCCGCGCTTGCCGCACAGCCTTGATATAGGCTTCGCGAGTGAACTCACCTGCGGACTGCATTTCTGACTGGGCCAGCTTTTTAATCGCCTCAATCAGCTCTTTGGTTTCCTGCTTGATCTCATCTTTTTCGCCAGCCATCTGAGTTTCTACCAGAGCGTTCGTCTCCGGGCTAACTTCCACAATCGCGGACTCTTTAGGCGCAGTGGGTTCAGAAGTCATCTTCATTTCTCCTTTCTTTTGTTATCTGTTGCAGGGGTGCGCCTTTAGTCGCACCCCACGTTTACTGGTTTTGTGCACCAATGGTTCACAAATTTGTAGTTAACCCTCTCGCCGGTCAAGTATTGGGGGCGGGGTTGAGAAACCGGGTTTCTTTGCCAAAATCTACCCTTCATTGCCCTGTCAGTTTCCAGAGAAACCCGGTTTCTAGGATTGCCCTCACCGGCTATAACCTCCCGAAAGAAGCGGCAGGCAGTTTTTGCTCTAGCTTCAGCAACTCCTGAATCCGATTTTCAGTGGAAGGGTGAGTGGAAAACAAGCTGGCCAGAAATTGCCGTCCCGAGAACCCATTGACAATTAACAGCGGCTCAAAGGCAGGATTGCCCTCGATGGGCATTTGCCTGGAACTGTTTTCTAAGCGCTGGAGGGCGCGAGCCAAAGCGCGGGGGTTGCCGGTTAATTTAGCAGCACCGGCATCGGCTGCAAACTCCCGCGTCCGCGAAATGGCCAGCTGGATCACCGTAGCGGCTACCGGAGCTAGTATGACGCTCAGCAGCAGCGCCAGGGGATTTGGCCCTTCTCGGTCATTCCGCGAGCCGCCGGTGAACCACATCCCGTAACTGGCCATCTGCGCCAAGAAGGAAATCGCACCGGCAACTGTGGCGGCGACCGCTTGAGTCAGGGTGTCGCGGTTTAGAATGTGGCTGAGTTCGTGGGCGATCACGGCTTCCAGCTCATCCTCAGGCAGGATGTTTAAAATCCCTTCTGTTACAGCAACAGCCGCGTGTTCGGGATCGCGACCGGTGGCAAAGGCATTGGCAGCTCTTGTGGGAATAATATAGACATCCGGCACCGGCATACCGGCACGCAGGCTAAGTCCCTCCACCATACTGTACAAATTGGGCGCTGCCTCGGGACTGACCGGCACAGCACCGTAAGCCGCCAGGGCAATCTTGTCGGAAAAATACCAAGATCCCAGGTTTGTCACAGCCGCCAGGGCAATCCCAACAATCGCGCCGGTCGTCCCGCCGATTAACCAGTAGCTAATTGAGATCAAAAGGGCGCTCAGCAGACCTAACAGGGCAACAGTTTTGAATTGGTTCATAACCGGCTCTCCTTAAACAGCTTCGGGTGAGCGAGTGCAATCCATCCACTCAACCTCCCACGCACTTGCCGTTTTTCATCGTTGCTTCTATTGTAATCAGCGCTTTCTCGGCGGATAGGGCAGAAAACCCCAACCGGCTGGTACGGATTTTTCAGTCCCCGAAACCGAATTGTTTCAATCCCTGAAAGGGATTCATAAAAATAAAAAATTTATCGCTCAGCGGCCTTATATAATAGCACATTCCCTGACACGGGCTGTATTCCACCGGCGTCAAAACCTCTCTAACTTCCCCAAGACTGCGATCTTATCCGCACTCCCCGCCTGCGCCAGAGCCCGCAAGGGCGTCCCAGCCGGCGCTCTCTCCAGCAAATCCATTTGCCAAATGGCAACGCACTCTGATATAATAAAAGGTTATCCATTTCAACACGCCCCTAGCGGGGAGAGGGGCTGTCTCTTGCAGAGCCGGCAACGGGCGTGCCCGGAACGGAAATTTTAATTACCAATTAACCGGAGTTGGCAAACAATTATTTAACCTGCGCTTTTTCCCATAATGTCTGCCGCAGACAATTGCCAACCAAATCCTTTAAATCACTCAGATAAATACCTGCAGGTTTCGGGCAGGTGGCCCTCCTATTTCTCATCCTTTCGGCGCGACGCGCCACAAAAGCTGGCCTCGCACCCCTCTGATATCCAGTCCGGTCAATTGCCCGTATTATAGCAGCAGATCATATTGGGAACGGCCAACAGGAGATTCCACCACGTCACTGACCCATTGGTGACGAAGTGTGTGGCCAACAGGAGATTCCACCACGTCACTGACCCATTGGTGACGAAGTGTGTGGCCAACAGGAGATTCCACCACGTCACTGCCCCATTGGTGACGAAGTGTGTGGTTTGGGGAGATTCCACCACGTCACTGACCCATTGGTGACGAAGTGTGTGGTTTGGGGAGATTCCACACAGATCGTCACTGACCCATTGGTGACGAAGTGTGTGGTTTGGGGAGATTC
>JALOOK010000429.1 GCA_025454445.1 Oscillatoria sp. Prado101
CAAGGCTGGAGACAAAAGTCAAAGGGAACGGGAGCCAGCCAGTCTTCTATGGACTGCTAGGCACACACCGAAAACCCGGTGGACAGTACCGCTCTAAAATCTCAAACAAATAACTGTCTGGAACGAAGTAAGCGATCCGATGTCTCCTCAGGAGGTCGAGCCTGAGGCAATCAACCAAGATGCAAGCTCTGGTAAACCAGGACATGGATGGGAAGGATGGTGTCAGAAGCTTTCCGCCTTGCTGTAATAGCAAGGATAAGCAGACGGACACCCGGTTGTGAGGAATGATAAAGCTGTGAGAAAAGAGTGCAGATGCCTAAAGCCGAACTCACAATTCAGGATGGGATGAGGGTTCCGCAAGAGTGGAACCAGGTCAACTGGAAGAAGCTGGAACGCCGCGTGTATAAGCTCCAGAAACGGATTTATCAAGCCAGCAAGCGTGGTGACAGATTGGCAGTTCGCAGACTCCAGAAAACCTTGCTCCACTCGTGGGCCGCAAAGATGATTGCGGTACGACGGGTCACACAGGAAAACCAAGGCAAGAAGACGGCAGGTGTGGATGGCGTCAAATCGCGTTCCCCCAAAGCAACGTCTCGCCTTGGCAGGCCAACTAAAGCTGACCGGGAAATCGGAACCGACAGGTCGGATATGGATACCCAAACCAGGCAAGAGTGAAAAGCGGCTATTAGGAATACCCGTAATGTACGACCGCGCACTACAGGCTCTCGTGAAGCAAGCTCTAGAACCCGAATGGGAAGCCAAGGAAGAACCCAATAGCTACGGCTTCAGACCGGGGCGCTCCTGCCACGACGCAATCGAAGCAATATTCCTTACTATTAAACACAAAGCCAAATATGTGCTGGATGCGGAGATCGCGAAATGCTTCGATAGGATAGACCACAAGGCACTCCTAACAAAGGTGGCTACATTTCCCTCACTCAGACGCCAGATATATGCGTGGCTCAAGAGCGGGGTGATGGACTTGGGAGTCCCGAAGGAAACAAGCCTAGGCACACCACAGGGCGGAGTTATATCCCCCTTATTGGCCAACATTGCACTGCACGGATTAGAAGAAAGTGTAAAACAATACGCAGAAACGCTCAAGGGAGGGAGCAAATCAGTCAAAAGAAAGGCCCTCAGCATAATCCGATATGCAGATGAATTCGTGGTACTCCATGAGGACAACAGCGGAGTGCAGCAATGCCAAGAGATAATCACTGACTGGCTAAAGGGAATCGGGCTGGAATTGAGCCAAACCAAAACCAGGATTGCCCACACACTGCACGCAATGCCCGATGGCACCAAACCAGGGTTTGACTTCCTGGGGTTTACAGTAAGGCAGTTCCCTGAGGGTAAACACCAGTCAGGGAAAAACACTGATAGCCAAAAGTTAGGGGTCAAGACAATCATCAAGCCAGCGGACAAGAAGGTTAAACTGCACAACGAAAGGATAGCAGAGGTCATCGATGCCCACAAAGCAGCCCCTCAGGCAGCCTTAATAAAGCGTTTAAACCCGAGCGTCCGGGGATGGGCCAACTACTACTCGGCAGTATGCAGTAAAGAAACTTTATCAAAGTTGGACAATGATCTATACTCCAAACTCCGACGCTGGACACACCGCCGCCACCCCAACAAGAAGGGGACATGGTGCGCAAATAAATATTGGCATACCATTAAGAACAACCACTGGACATTCGCCGTCAAAGCTAGAAACGAAGACCGCTACGTTACTTTGTGCAAACATGCGGACACCCCGATAGTCAGGCACGTTAAGGTAAAAGGAGAGGCCAGCCCTTATGACGGCAACCTCGTGTACTGGAGTACGAGGATGGGACAGCACCCAGAAGTCAAACCAGAGGTAGCAAAACTACTGAAACGACAGAGGGGTAAATGCGCCCACTGCGGACTGACATTCAAACCGGGAGACTTGTGGGAAATAGACCATATCCAGCCCCAGGCCAATGGCGGCGGAAACGGATATGATAACCTGCAACTGCTTCACAAACACTGCCACGACTTAAAAACCTGTTATGATAAGTCTGGCACTCATGTCAAGAGTCCTGCAACCTAGGATCCGGATGATGCGAAAGTATCACGTCCGGTTCTGAAGACGAACGGTTCTCGTAAGGGAGTCGTTTAGTTCAACACTGCCGCTGACACCCAACGGCAAAGTAGACCGGCGGGCGCTGCCGGCACCGGACACAGAACGCCCGGAGTTGGGAGCAACTGCCGGTGCTTTCAAGATACTTTGGAACTGTAGCTAGCGCAGATTTGGCAGGAGGTTTTGGGCATTAAACCTGTGGGGGTCAAGGAGAACTTTTTTGATCTGGGGGCACTCGCGGCTTGCTGTGCGGCTGTTCTCTAAAATCCGCGAGGTTTTCAACAAAGAGCTGCCGCTGCCTGCTATTTTCGGGGCACCGACGGTTGAGGAACTGGCTGGGGTTCTGCGCCAGCAAGGATTCTCCGCGCCAGAGGAATCGCTGGTGCAGTTGGAACGCGGGCGGCAGTAAACCCCCTCTGTTCTGCATTTACGGAATCAAGCTCTATTACGATTTGGCACGTCACTTCGATGCCGACCGGCCAGTTTATGGGGTGTGCCTGCCGGATGAAGTTGACCTGCTGACAGCGGACTTGCCTGGAAAACAGCTTGCCGGCTTAAGCAGTGTGCCGCAACTGGCGAGTCGCTACTTCAAACAAGTAGGAACTCTCCAGCCTGAGAGGCCCTATTTTATGGCCGGTGAATCGTTTGGCGGCTTGGTGGCGTTTGAGATGGCGCAGCAGCTGCGGGCGGAAGGTGAGACAGTGAGTCTTTTGGCTTTGTTTAATTCTCTAGTTACGGTAGCTCAGAAATAATTGCCGTTAGCTGAGCGGCTTTCTCTTCATTTGCATAATTTTTCACGTAAGGACTCTCCTACGCTCTCAACAAGGCTGGGCGGAGGCTTTGATTAAGCTTGCATAAGCTTTTCGGTATCACCGGCAGGATCTATGGCAAGTTTGACGGTGGCAGCCGGCGGGACGCTGGGGCGGGTTGGTGAATATATCTGGCTGCGCGGCAAAGGTTTCGGGATTGCCCCGTAACTGGGGCTGCTAGAAGCCACCCAGCGCCATGTCCGCCTGATTGTTCGCCGTCAGGCTTTCACAAATTACGCATCGCAACCCTACCCGGGCAAAATGGTTTTATTCCGGGCGATGGAGTGCAATGACTTTGACCCCTATTACGCTGACCCGGAATTGGGGTGGGGCAAATTTGCCGCTGGAGGATTGGAGGTTTGCGATCTTCCAGGCGACGGCACTGGCATTTTGAAAGAGCCGAATGTACAGGTTATGGCTGCTAAGTTGAGGGTTTGTTTGCAGCGAGCGCAGATGGCAGCAACTTTCAGGGGTTAGGGCAGTGGGCGATGGGGCATCATCGCATTGTGTTTGCCGTCGCTCAAATGTTGCCAGCTGTGGGGGGTGCCGGTGGCGGAGCGGGCGCTCTTTGGGCGGCCACGGGGGGCCGCCCCTACAGGGGCCTCCCCTAGAAATTTTATTAATTCCGATTAATTGCTATTCTAAATTCAAGGAGGCAACGACTATGTAATTATGATATCTGCTTTTTAAATAAAGATTCTTCAAAAGTAACAGAATAAATTGCTGAGCGCCTCGGGCAGAGCCGCGACAAGGTGCGGTTCAGCCCGAGCATTTAGATTGGCGCTATTTGCGAACCCGACGTTTCGTTTTTTCGTTCCAATAGGCGGTGATAATTTCTGGGTTGGGGGGGCCGGCAAGACAGACAACTGTTAACCCTCTCAAAACGTCAATATATTTATAATAAGGAGTTGCCCGCAAGCTGCGGTCATTGAGGGTATAGAGCGTTGCCCCTCTGCTGAATCCTTTGTGCCCATACATGAGGGCAACCTGAATCATGGCATTACTGATTGCCCGCTGCTGCTGCCTCCTCTGCAAATGATTTGTGTCTTTCCAGCGCTCTACGGTTATCAGGCTGCCGATTTCTCTATTGTGGCCATCATGCTCAACGATGCGAGTGATTTTTCTGTTGGCGTCCATTTTCATTACCTCAACTTCTGAATTCATCTGAGAAAACTTGCAATAAGTTGATATAATGTAGGGAATCATTGATTAGATTTGTCTCTAAATTATAAGTTTTGTAAACTCCTGTTGAATTTTGTTAAAAGTGGAGCCGGGCGCGGCTTTCTGGCTGCCGTTTGCCGGGAGGGGATGAGCGGGTGTGGCGGGGGGTTTTTCCAGAAGGGGCGGATACGAGAGAGTGCGGACACAGCAGAAAGAGCGCTTTCCGTGGCTGGAAATAAATCCCCACAGTAGGACACAGTTTGCCACTGCTTTTTAGCTCGGCGACGCCCTCCTCACACAGCTTTTCACCAATGTATATAAAAAGTTTTCCCAGAGTTGTCTGAGTGTTAACGCCGGCACTCTCAGTCAGGAGTGCCGTGTGCCGCCGGTCGCAAAACGACGCCTGTGGGGCGGTAGGTTCCCAAAGCGCACGCGACTGACCGGCAGTCGGGGAAAGCTTCCCGCTGGCGTGCCGGTGTGGCCTAGGACATTAAGGCATGCATGCGCATGGGGCATGGGGCATGGGGCATGGGGCATGGGGCA
>JALOOK010000430.1 GCA_025454445.1 Oscillatoria sp. Prado101
GAAGGCCAGCACCCGCCGGCCCTTGATATCGGCTACCCAATATTCGGGAATTCCCAACCCAGCATAAAGCTGTTTTTTCTCATCTAAATCCGTGGCTAAGGTTGTATCGGCTATTTCCCCCACTAAATCGGGCACGCGCCAATTATCCAGATTAATTCGTCGCGGCTCTCCCTCCGCCCACTGTGGCGAACCTCCGCCCACATACAAAACTTTATCAGGAGCCGCCGAGCCCTGGTTTGGCCTCTCAAGCACGCAACCGCTGAGGGAATCGACCCGCACCCCAGGCTGACGAGAAAACCAGACAAAAAACAGGATTGTAAATAAATCGTTAAAGCGAGCGTGGTTAATTCCTTCATTACCCATATCAACCCAAAGATACCCCTCGTAAAAAAACAGCCGAACGTCTTTATCCAAATTCGGATTGTCCCGCCACGCTAGGTAATCATCCCAGGTAGCCGGTGTCCACTGGGGGGCACTTAGAGACAAGGTGGGCGCAACAGGAGTTGTAGAAGTCATATCGATTTGCCCTTTTGGCTTTCACTAACTGTACCAGTCCGGTCGCGATGGTAGCTGATACTTTATTATATCATTATTTGTGGGGCGAATGTTGCTCTTATATTTTCCATTATATGAAATTCAGGTGGGTGACGCGCTTCGCGTCACCCACCCTACAAGGGCAGTTTAAATTGATGCTCCTCCATCAATTACGAGCCCAACTACGAAGGCAAGGGCGTGCAGCCCAACTACGAAGGCAAGGGCGTGCAGCCCAACTACAAACATTTTTAAGTCACGCCTGTCCCAAAAAGTAGGGTGCGTTCCGGCGGAACTGTGCCAGTAATGCGGGTGTCCCAACCCTCTCCCGCAATCAAATAATCAAGATTATATTATAAAGTAGGCAACCGTGCCGGTCTTCTCAACAAAACGAGGCCAATGAAATGGTTTCAGACAATTTTCGCCACCAGCTGCGCCAGGAAGCCAAACTCTGGCGTGCTGAAGGGCTAATTAATGAAGATTTGTACCAGCAACTGTCAGAGCGCTATCAGTTTTACAGCCTGGAAACCGCTGCCAGCAACCGCTTTATTGCAATTCTCACCGGCTTGGGAGGAATCCTAATCGGCTTAGCGGCAATTACCTTCGTCGCAGCGAATTGGCAATTTTGGTCGCGGGAATTTAAAGTCGCCCTGCTCCTCAGCTTATTTATCGGGGTGAATGCCACCGGCTTCTATCTGTGGCGAATGCCCACCGGCACTGCGGGAAAGCGAGACGGCTGGAAACAGCGGTTGGGACACGGATTATTGCTGCTCGGCGCAATAATCTTGGGGGCGAATATGGCGCTGATGGCGCAGATGTTCCACATCTCCGGCTCCCCCCACGGATTATACCTCGTCTGGGGGCTAGGCGTGCTGGCAATGGCGTACAGCCTGCGCTTGACTTCCTTGGGCGTCTTGGCAATGATTTTAATGGGTTCGGGTTACTGGCTGGGAGTGTTCGATTGGCGCTCAAAAGAAGAATTTTCCTGGCTGGAGTTGCTGGTGCAGCACATGCCGGTGGTGGCTAGTTTGCTGTTTGTGCCCCTGGCTTACTGGTGTCGCTCCCGCGCGATTTTTTCCCTAGCTGCGATTGGGATAGTCTTTTCCCTGGAAACCTCTCTTTTCCAAGGTTCGAGTGTGTCACCGGCTTGGATCGCCGCCATTGCCTGCGCCCTCCCACCGGCTCTGCTTTGGGGCTATGACGACACCATTTTGCCAAATATCCACAGCCGTTGGTTTCAACCGCTCGCCCGCACTTTGGCGCTGTGGTTTCTCGGCGGAATGTTTTATTTTTGCTCCTTCCGGTGGTGGGAAAACGCTTCCAGCCAGCAAATTGAAGCCGCAGCGCTGCTCAACTGGATTCCCCTGCTCGACGTGGCGCTGCTCGGCGGTTTGACAGTTTGGGAATGGCTGTATCTAGCGCGTCAGGGGAGAAAACATCCATCCCGCAAGGGAGTGGATCTCACCACCAACACCATTGCCTGCTTTATTGCAGTCAGCGCCCTAATTCCCCTCTGGCATTTCAGTTTCAGTTCCATTCCCCTGCTGGCTACTTTTGCCTTCAACGTGCTGCTGTTTCTCTTAGCTGCCGGCTTGATTCAGGAAGGGCTGGCGCTGGGTAATCGCGGCACTTTTTGGGGCGGCATGGTGCTGTTAGTCTTGCAAATTATCAGCCGGATGCTGGAGTACGACACCGGCTTGCTGTTGAAAGCCTTTGTATTCTTACTGTGCGGCATTGGCGCGATTGCCGCCGGCTTGCTGTTTGAGCGCTACTCCTCTACTTTAGCACCTTCTAAGGAGAATTAGCTATGACTTCTAACTTGGATGATTCTAACAAACAGCTGCTTCCAGAAACACCCCCTGCGGATGTCAGCGGTGAGACTGAGCCAATTATCAGCTGGGAGGCTCCCAAAAAGCCTCTGCGAGCTTGGCGGCTGTGGGTTCCCCTGCTGTTCCAAACGGTGCTGATTGCTGCAGTGCCGGCACCGGCATTTTACACCTACGTCACCGGCAAAACTGTGACTCTGCAAACAGCGCCGGTTTACCCCTACGATCTGTTGCGCGGCTACTCCCAGACTCTCGGCTATGATATCTCCAGCCAAGACACTCTGAAAACTCTCCCCGGCTGGAAGGATTTGCCCGGTCACACGTCAACTTGCCCTCCGGTTGAACCGCCGGCTAAGAGCACTTGCACGGAAGAAAAATCTGTGGAGGCGGGCACCAGTTTTTATGTTATAATGGAAGCGCCAAAATCGGCGGCGGCTTCTGGTCGTCCCCAACCTTGGAAGCCGGTGCGTGTCAGCCGGGAGCGCCCCAAGAATTTGCCGGCAAATCAGGTGGCTATCAAGGGCAAATACATTGGGCAAAGCGCCGAGTACGGACTGGAAACCTATTATATACCAGAAGACCAACGGGAGCAGATTAATAATGACATTAATCTAGCTCAGCGACGCCAACCGGGACAAAACACACAAGCAATACCTTTCGTGGTAGAAGCGAAGGTAGACGCGCAGGGAAACGCCGTGCCGGTGAGTTTGTGGGTGCGGGAGCGCAAATATCGCTTCTAAAAGGGCGTTGCACAGTAAGCTGTTAGGCTTTTAATCTTCCTGGAAAGCCCTTTGTCGGCTGAGCCGACAGGACAGCGTTCCCAGCTGCCAGGCTGGGAACGAGAGATAACATAAGATTGAAGCTAGAAACCCGGTTTCTTAAAGAAACCGGGTTTCTCTCCTTATCATTTTTGCCAAACGGGTATACTCCTGTTAGGAATGTATGCGCACCGGTCTGGATTTTCCTCTGAGTCGGAGTTGGATTCGCCACCGCCAGGGGGTGCTTCTACCGGCAGCTCAATGATGAATTCCGCTCCTTCTCCCGGAGCGGAAATGCAGCGCAGCCTTCCCTGGTGTTTTTCCTCCACAATCTGGCGGGCAATATATAGCCCCAGTCCTGTGCCAAACCCTACAGTTTTAGTGGTGAAGAAGTGGTCAAACGCCCGGTCTTGTACCTCGCCGGTCATTCCCGGGCCATTATCTTTGATAAAGATGATAGCGTGAGTGCCGTCAGAATTCAAGTCGGTGCGGACGGTAATCGTATTGGGGCGAGCGATCAGTTCATCAAAGGAATAACCCTGAGACAGCTCATCCAAGGCGTCAATAGCATTGGCTATTAGGTTCATAAATACCTGATTGAGCTGTCCGGGGTAGCACTCAACCATTGGCAAATCGCCATATTCAGTTATAATTTTAATAGCGGGGCGTTTTTTGTTGGCTTTCAGCCGGTGTTTTAAAATCAGCAGAGTGCTGTCGATGCCCTCATGAATATTGAAAGCTACGGTCGCGCCCGTATCCGCTCGCGAGAAAACCCTCAGAGAAGTGCTGATGTTGCGGAGGCGCTCTGTTCCCGCTTTCATAGAAGTGAGGAGTTGGGGCAAATCCCCCATCAAAAACTCCAGGTCAAGAGCCTCTATTTTTGATTCTATTTCCCCACCGGCATCAGGAAACTGCTTTTTGTAAATATTTAATAGTTCCAGCATGCCGTTGGTGTAAATTTCTATGTAGTTGAGATTGCCGGCGAGAGAGCCAACCGGATTGTTAATTTCGTGGGCGACACCGGCCACTAACTGGCCAAGTGCGGACATTTTCTCGGTTTGCACCAGCTGAACTTGAGTTTGTTGCAGCCGGTGCAGGGCGCTTTGCAGTTCAGCCGTGCGCTCCTCCACCCGCCGCTCCAACTCATCAGTCAGCTGCTGCAGCGCCGCTTCTGCTGCGCACCGCTCAGAGATTTCCTGTTTCAATAAGGAATTTTGCTCAGCGTACTGTTTTGTTAATAAACTCAGTCTCAGGTGCAGCCTCGCCCTGGCTATCACCTCTTCTTGCTGAAATGGCTTTGTGATATAATCAACCGCTCCTAGTGAAAGACCTTTCACCTTATCAACCGTATCCGAAAGGGCGGTCATAAAAATCACCGGTATGTCGCAGGTTACCGGGTTGGCCTTCAGCCGGCAGCAGGTTTCAAACCCATCGATTCCCGGCATCATCACATCCAATAATATCAAATCTGGTTTGGCATATTCCGCCAGCTCG
>JALOOK010000431.1 GCA_025454445.1 Oscillatoria sp. Prado101
GGTTGCCGGTGCCGGTTTGGCCGGCAGGATCTCTCTGTGGAACGCTCGCACCGGCGAGCTGATTCAAACTGTTGCGGGGCATTCGCGGTGGGTTGAATCGGTGGCGTTCTCTCCGGATGGCAAGACGCTGGTGAGTGGGAGTGGGGATTCGACGGTGAAGATTTGGCGGATTCCGCAGTAATTTCAATCCCGTTTCCGGGATTCAGCCGTAGGGTGGGTTACGCGCAACGCGAGCCCCACCCTACCTTTCCGTGCTAAAATAGCACAGCATAAGTTTTTTGTCAAGGTTTCGGGCGGGGAAATTTGGGTAAATTTTGGGAAATTTGCCAAATCTGGTGGGCCAGTGGCGGGGCGAGAGTCGCCCTGTTAAAACTGAAGCGAGGGGCTTATGCTGTCAAACCCTGACGGGGAGATACTTTTGGGCATTTTTGCCGTCTTCGTTGGGGGCGGGGGTGTGACATTTAGCTGAAAATACGTTAATATTAGTTAACATAAAGACGAAAGTAAGTGTCCCCGTCAAAAGATAAAGCCTTTAGGAGGATCGGTACCGGTGAATAAACGGTGGAGAAATGCGGGACTGTACGCACTGCTGGCAATCGTTGTCATTGCGCTATTTACCGCTTTTTTTGAAAAACAGCCCCAGAGCAGAGAGAGCTGGCGATACAGTCAGTTTATTCAGGAAGTTGAAGGCAAAAAAGTAGAGAAAGTAAGTATAAGCTCTGACCGGACGCGAGCTTTGGTGCAGGCTTCTGACGGCAACAAGGTGATGGTCAACCTGCCTCCCAACGACCCCGACCTGATCAATATCCTGACGGAGAACCGGGTGAACATTGAAGTGCTGCCGACGAGCGACGAAGGCTTTTGGCTGAAGGCGCTCAGCAGTCTGTTCTTCCCCATCCTGTTGCTGGTGGGCTTGTTCTTCTTGCTGCGCCGCGCTCAAGCGGGTCCGGGCTCTCAGGCGATGAACTTTGGCAAGTCTAAGGCCAGAGTGCAAATGGAGCCGAACACGCAGGTGACGTTTGGGGATGTGGCTGGCATTGAGCAAGCGAAGCTGGAACTGAGCGAGGTGGTGGACTTCCTGAAGAACGCTGACCGGTTTACGGCGGTGGGGGCGAAGATTCCCAAGGGGGTGCTGCTGGTTGGGCCTCCGGGCACCGGCAAGACGCTGCTGGCCAAGGCGGTGGCCGGTGAGGCGGGCGTGCCTTTCTTCTCGATTTCGGGTTCGGAGTTTGTGGAAATGTTCGTGGGTGTGGGCGCTTCCCGCGTCCGCGACTTGTTCGAGCAAGCTAAGTCGAACGCGCCTTGCATTGTGTTCATCGATGAAATTGATGCGGTGGGCCGGCAGCGGGGTGCCGGTTTGGGCGGCGGTAACGATGAGCGCGAGCAAACGCTCAACCAGCTGCTGACGGAAATGGACGGCTTTGAGGGCAACACCGGCATTATTATCATAGCGGCGACTAACCGTCCTGATGTGCTGGATGCGGCGCTGCTGCGCCCGGGCCGGTTTGACCGGCAGGTGGTGGTGGATCGCCCGGACTATGCGGGGCGTCTGGAAATTCTCAATGTCCACTCTCGCGGCAAGACGCTGGCGAAGGATGTGGATCTGGAGAAGATCGCTCGCCGCACTCCCGGGTTCACCGGCGCTGACCTGTCGAATTTGCTGAATGAAGCGGCGATTTTGGCGGCGCGTCGCAACCTGACGGAAATCTCGATGGATGAGGTGAACGACGCCATTGACCGGGTGCTGGCCGGTCCTGAGAAGAAAGACCGGGTGATGAGCGAGAAGCGCAAAACCCTGGTGGCGTATCACGAAGCTGGGCACGCTCTGGTGGGTGCACTGATGCCGGATTACGACCCGGTGCAGAAGATTAGCATTATCCCTCGCGGTCGCGCCGGCGGTTTGACTTGGTTCACGCCTAGCGAGGACAGGATGGATTCCGGTCTGTACAGCCGGTCTTATTTGCAAAATCAGATGGCGGTTGCTTTGGGCGGTCGGATTGCTGAAGAGATTGTCTTCGGTGAGGAAGAGGTGACGACCGGTGCCTCGAATGACTTGCAGCAGGTGGCGAGGGTGGCTCGCCAGATGGTGATGCGGTTCGGCATGAGCGAGCGCTTGGGGCCGGTGGCCCTGGGCCGGCAGCAGGGCAATATGTTCCTGGGCCGGGATATTATGGCGGAGCGGGATTTCTCGGAAGAAACCGCCTCTGTGATTGATGAAGAAGTGAGCACTCTTGTCGGTGAAGCTTACCGCCGCGCTAAGGAAGTGCTGGTGAGCAACCGTCAGGTTCTGGACACCCTGGCAGCAATGCTGGTTGAGAAGGAAACGGTTGACTCCGAGGAACTGCAAGATTTGCTGGCCAATAGCGATGTGAAGATGGCGGCGATTGCCTGAGGCAGCTGGTTTGTTTAAGAAACCCGGGTTCGGTGAGCAAACCGGGTTTCTCAATCGATGCCATAAACCCGGTTTCTTGGAAGAAACCGGGTTTTTCAGTGTTTAGCTTGCAGGGTGCGTTACCCCCAGGAAACGCACCCTACTTCTACTGGCTCAAGTGTTGCGCGGAAAAAATGAGAAATGATGCCAGCGGCTTTGAGTGAATCTGGGGTATTTCAGAGACGCTCCCGCGACTCTCTACTAGCGGAAACGTCTCTTGCGTCTGGCGGCTACGGCTTTGCGTTTGCGTTTCTCGATCGGGGTTTCAAAATGCCGGCGATTTTTAACATCTGCCAAAATCCCCGCTCGGGAGACTTGACGTTTGAAGCGGCGCAGAGCCGATTCAATTCCTTCGTTTTCGCCTAGAACCACTTGGGTCATTCTTGCTCCTTAATTGCTAGAAGTGATTGGGTTGCCTGTCTCAGTTGCAGGTGTCAGGTGTTGGGGGTTCGCTACATGTAACCCGGAAAAATCTAGAAAAATCTAGAAAAATCTCAGTGGGTTTCGATCTGGAATCAGGCTATCACGCCCCTGGCGCGGTGCGCCTGCGAATCACGAAAATGTTGAGGGCGCTTGTTAGACTAGCTACACTGCCGAGCGCGTAGCTGCTCCTGATGGAGCATCTAGACGGGCTTACTTAATAGCTGGCGATAGGGCGGCGGGCTGGCGTTCACCCCCAGGTATCATGGCTCTCCCCAATGGAGTCCCATGTATGGGACTGATTCTGCTTCCTACCTCCGTTTACGGGAATTTACCGGAAACGAGTAGGTTTTCGCGGTTGAGTCTCTCGCAATTCTGTAGCTAAGAAAACATCCTACAGCCTTTTCCAGAGCACAAACTACAGTTTAGCACACTGGAAAGGGCGCTTGCCCAGGAAAGGGCTTGGAAATCAGCCCGTCTCTGGGATAGCCGCCGCTCGCCGGCTTGCGGCCAGGGGGTTTTGGCCCGCTGTCAAGCTGCTGCGGTGTGGGGAGAGTGGCGGCTTTCGGGGCTTGGGCGGCCATATTTATATGCCGCACCCGGGCTGTCGATGCCGGTGAGTTCGTAGTTGGGCGCTCGCGCCCAAAAGTTTGTAGTTGGGCCTTGGGATCTGCCGTTGGTCTTCCCCTCTTTCGCGCCTCCGCCCAAAAGTCAGCCGCCAGCAGCATCACTAGCGTGCTGATGGGAAGGTATGTAAGCCGCGATTTAAGTTCATCAAGTCGTCCGATCCCTGCCACCTTACCCGCCCGGAGCAATTCACGCCTCACCTCATAGTCTGCAATTTCAGGCAACATCACCGTGTAGCCCCTCGACTCCTGAGAATCTAGCCAAAGTTGGCATTCCTCAGATAGGGGCGATAATTTGGGATTTGTCACCATTCCCAAAGGTCCCGAATCGAGCAATACTACTCTACTCATGGTGGGGTCGATTCCTCAAGAGCAGGCCCCCACGCACTTACACCGACGGCGTCGTCATTTACCTGCGCGGTGGATTGGGGAGACAAATCATCAAATGCCTGACGGAGAACTTTCCCCGTCTCTTTTTGCTCCTCTTCATCTCCCTCCTCTCGCCACGAGCGCAGCAGTTCGCTCAGATATTTCTGCCGCTCTGCTCTCTTCACAGGGTCAGGGTTCTTAAGTTCGTCCATCGCTTTTGCCCAAGCATCAGATTGTGCCTGCTTCATGGTGACACTCTCACGAAACAGGCGAATCATCTGAATTAAATTGGGCCAGTATTCTTTGGGCGTTTGGTAAATCTCACGAAGGCTCTGTTCTACCGGCTCACTTATATGTGTCTCACTACTTAAACACTGCTGAGACATAATTACCTCCTCTCTCATCTTTTATATCTATTGGAGCACACAAAATTACTACAGTTATCAAATAAATTATATATATCAGTAGCCATTTAGGTTAAGACATGGGCCAGAACGCTGGCCAGAACGCTGGCCAGAACGCAAAAGCTCGCAGTCTGATGCGCCATGCGCCATGCGCCATGTCATCAATGTCTTGACCTAAATGACAAGTGCTATACCATCGTTTACCGGCTCGACCTAGGAATGAGTAAATAGCAATAAAAGAGCAAAAAAAAGCCCGCACCGGCGGGCTTAGTTTGGATAGCGGCAGAATTTATTCTGCCGCTACAGCCGCTATAAAAACCACCGGCATCACGCACTATCGCGCAGCAGCCGGCACTCC
>JALOOK010000432.1 GCA_025454445.1 Oscillatoria sp. Prado101
CTAAAAGCCCACCAAACCCATCCATAACCAGAAACCAATCAATCTCCGCAACGTAAGGACTGCAATATATCCAGAGATATTTATCCCCCTTTCCTTGCCCTGGGGGAATGCTTTTTATTGCTGCCACCCTTATTTTATGTTCAGCCTTGTTTTCTGGGGGTAACTCAAAAGTCAAAATGGCACAATCGGGGCTTTTTTGACATTCTTCCTTTTTTCTTTTTCTTTTCTAAGACTGCTGGTAGCGCAAAGTTTCAACAGATTGAGCCGTTATAAACACTCCCAGAACAATGTAACTGGCAAACACAATTACACTGCTGCTATCTATCACCCCTTCAACGAGGTTGCTGTAGTGCTTCAGCAACGATAAATGCCCCAGGGCTTCCCCAAATGGGCCACTGATACTGTTGGCCAGCAAATCGATTACCCACAGGAACAAAACCAGGGCGAAGGTGAGAACCGCCGCCAGACTGGTGCTGTCTGTCAGGGAGGAGACAAACATCCCTAATGATAGAATACTGGCCGCCAGCAGAACCAATCCCAGATGCCCCAACAGGGGTACGGCTATGGGCATAGGCGGTTTGGAAGCGCTGAGGGCAATCAGTTCGCAGGCGAGCAGGGGCACAACTATGGTGGTAAAAAAAGTCAGCACGCCCAACAATTTGCCGATGGCAACTGCCCAGTTGGTAATCGGTGAGGTAGCCAGCAGCTCTAGGGTGCCGCGCTTGCGCTCCTCAGCATACAGCCCCATCGACAGCATCGGCAGCACGAACAGGGCAAGCGACCCCATCAGCTGCAAGAACAGCTGCACGAATTGGTAGGGCACATCTACCGGCGGTACGGACATCCCCTGTTCTTTCAGCGTGTCTGTATAAGCCGCTTGGGAGATCACGCCTGTGGGCCCCAGCAGAATGGCCACAAAAAAGAAGCCGGCAAGCAGCCAAAACACGCCGGCTATCGCATACGCCAGAGGAGATACAAAATACCCCTGCAACTCCTTGCGATAGATGGCCATAATATTTCCGACGATCACTTTCATAGAAGCCCTCCGACTGCTTGAGAAATGCGAGCGGGCAAAATTAATTCACCCCGCATCCCCACCTCGCTACATCTATTAATTCTTGTGAGATTTTTTCTGACTTTCATCGCTCACATCGCTGGCCCACAGGTCTGATTCCACATCCACATCTTCATAGGATAGCATTACGTCGTTTACTCCCACCCAGGTGGGCGCACTTTCTAGAGTTTCTTCATCTATTTGAAACTGATTTTCATCTGGTGTCGCGCCGCTGCTAGGACCTACCTCTTTTGTCTGTGCCTCCTGTTCGCCACTCACAGACTCGGCTGCCGGTGTTGTTTGAGACAAGCCGCCACCGGCAAGTTCGGGTGCCGGTGTTTGTTCCTGTGGTTCGCCACCGGCAAGTTCGGGTGCCGGTGTTTGTTCCGGTGGTTCGCCACCGGCAAGTTCGGGTGCCGGTGTTTGTTCCTGTGGTTCGCCACCGGCAAGTTCGGGTGCCGGTGTTGTTTCCCGCTGCAAGTCCCTCTCCTTTTCGAGTGCGAGTGTCTTTTCCTCCGTAGTCACTTCTAAAAACACATCTTCCAGGCTAGCTTGCACCGGCCTCATTTGGTACAAGCCGAGACCGGCTGACACCAAAGCCGCGACAATCTCCGGTGCCGGTTCTGCTGTTGGCCCTGCTGTCAACTGCAGCAGGTGGCGATTTTCCGGCAGGTGTTCTGCCGGCACCAGCTCAACCGCTATCACCCCGGGCACTTTTTCCAGCAACTGCAGGGCAACAGCAGCGTCCCCATCCACCTCCAACTCGTAGCGCGAACCGCTGGCCAGCTGAGCCATCAGGTTGGCCGGGGTATCGGTGGCCACCACGCGGCCCTGATTAATAATTACCACCCGGCTGCAGGTCATGCTGACTTCCGGCAAAATATGGGTGGACAGGATAATGGTGTGATCCCCGGCTAGGCTCTTGATCAAATTGCGGGCGTCGATGATTTGGCGCGGATCGAGTCCCGAGGTGGGCTCGTCGAGAATAATCGCTGGCGGGTCGTGGACAATAGCCTGGGCGATGCCGACTCGCTGGCGGAACCCTTTAGAAAGCTTGCGAATCAAGACTTGCCGCTTTTCTAGCAGGTTGCAGCGTTTGAGGGCGTAATCCACGCGCTGTTGACGATCGCCTGCCGGCACCCGCTTCAGTCTGGCCACGAAGTGCAGGAATCCCTCTACCGTCATTTCCGGATAGAGTGGCGGCGTTTCGGGCAGGTAGCCTATTCGCTGCCGCACCGCCATTGAATTTTCGTGGACATCGAAGCCTGCAATCCGGGCGGTGCCGCTAGTCGCAGGCAAATACCCGGCCAAAATCCGCATCGTCGTGGTTTTCCCCGCCCCGTTGGGACCGAGGAAGCCCAGGATTTCCCCAGGCTCTACGGCAAAGGTGACATCGATTATTGCCGGTGTCGAGCCGTAGCTTTTGCTTAAATGCTCAACTTCTATCATCCAGTCTCACCCATAGGGGTTATTGGCGCTACCGCTCGCCGCCCCCTGCGGGGGCGGCGATTGCGCACACATTGCTTGCTAATAGTAGGGGCGGGTTGATTGGAGATGTCTGCTGTCAACAAAGGATATCTGTAAACCCGCCCCTACAGCTAATAGTAGGGGCGGGTTCATTGGAGATGTCTGCTGTCAACAAAGGATATCTGTAAACCCGCCCCTACTAATTCTGGCTTGCCTGCTGCCATTTGAGCAAGCGGCTCCCAGCTGAGCACATCTTGCAGTATAGTTTTATATCCCGCCACGTTGGGGTGCAGCCCGTCAGCGCACAGTCGCGCTCGCCGCCATTCGGGACTGCGAGCCAGCCACAGCTCAAAGATATCTAGATAGGGAATCTGCCGCTCGATGCAGGCTACTCTCGTGGCTTCTTTGTAGCGATACTGTTCGGCGTGACTGTAGTAAAAACATTCTAAAAAGGGCATCCGGGCTTCATCCACCGGCACCATGCCCACAAACAGCACCGGACACAGCGCCTGCGACAGGTCTAGCAAACAGGCTATATCTGCTTGGAAGGTTTCAAAATCCGTATAGTTTCGTCCGGGCTGCCGGCCAATCCGGGCCGAATCATTGACCCCCACGGACAGAATTATGGCATCCGGGAACCGATTGCGCAGCTCCCCCCGGTGCCGGAACTCGATTTCCAGCCGGTCAGCTACTTGACGGACGCGATCGCCGCGCACTCCCAGATTATACACGACGTGACCGACGCTGTCGGGCAACATCCAGCAGCGCCGCAGCCGCTCTACCCAGCCACCCCCTTCGGGATCTCCGTATCCGTACACGATACTGTCCCCCAGGGCCACAATCTTCAGGGGACGGTCAGGGGCTTTCTGTATCTTTTTGTTAACTGGACTCGCAAGTGTCTGCATGAGTGCACCAGAATAATTTCAAAACCTTTGACTGTCTGAATCAGGCTGCAACGCACCATTGTATCCTTTTCAAATCTTTATTAAACTATAAAAATCTACACAATTTTCGCCAGCTTCCCCAGCCGCCTGCCTCTTATTAGGCCCAAATTACAGATGGCCAACAGGAGAGCTGGGGGCCGGTCTAAAATCGGGAGCGACACTCTTGATAAACTAAAAGGGGCACAGAGCGAGCGAAAATAGTTATGCACAAGCGTTTTAACCTGGATACTACCCATCTGATGCGGCAGGCCGAAAAATTGATCGATACCGCCTCCAATCGCTACCGGATTACCGTGCAGGTGGCCAATCGCGCCAAGCGCCGCCGCTACGAAGACTTTGACAGTCCCGACGACCAGACGATCAAGCCGGTGCTGCGGGCGATTATGGAAATGTCGGATGAGCTGATCCAGCCACAAATTCTCGGCGATGACGAGTAAAAGAGCAGGGGCTAGGGGTTAGAAGCTAGGAGCTAGGGGGGACTTCCGCGCTGCGGAACTTCCCCCACACCTGCGCCCCTTTCCCCGCCGTATCCCGATCAGTAGGGTGGGTTGCCCCCAGGGGAACCCCCCCTAAAAAGGGCGTCCTGAAATTTATTCCCGGGTGGTGTTGACATAAAAGCGGTGATGTGGTAAAGAAAACCATGAAGAACCGATGGCGACAGCGGTTTTACAAGGGAATCAGAACTCTGCTGCTGCTGGAAACTGGCAAGGTGCGGCGAAAAGTCCTATTTGCCGTTATTGGGCTGACCGGCATGTGTCTTGCTGTTTTCGCACCAGGGATTAAAGAAACAGGAAACATCGGGGTGGGGATTTCAGCCATCGAGTCCCACCTGGGAACGCAGCCGGCTTTTGGCCAGCGAGTCAAGGTTGGGGAGGCGGCGGCGCAAATTTACCAAATGTTGCCCGATTTGCCGCGAGAAAACAGCTATGCGCTCCGGGAGACAGGAAAAGTCGATCCGGAAAACACCCTAGCCAGTCGCTTGATCCGCTATCACATCTACGTCAAAGGGCGTCCGGCGTCCTACCGGCTGGATTGGAAACTGACCCTGGCTGACTATCTCGACGCCAATGAGCTCGTTTTTTTCGTTCAACTCAGCCGTAATGTTGGAGCTCAACGCCAGGCTTTGTGCTTCTGGTTCGTCTG
>JALOOK010000433.1 GCA_025454445.1 Oscillatoria sp. Prado101
ACTCAGATTCGCACCCCCTAAATTAGCGATACTCAGATTGGCCTGACTCAAATTGGCCCCGCTCAAGTTGACTCGACTCAGGTTGGCTTCACAGAGGTTAACAGCAGTAAAGTCCCTGATGCCAGATGCATATTTTTGTAGGAGTTCCTCGGTTTCCATCGGGGTTCCCTTTTAAACATCCCGACTTTACAGTCATAGGACTGGGCATTACCATGCTAGCGTTAAGGCTAAAAATAGAACTCAGTAGCTTGCAGTGGGTAGTAAATGGATATTGGTATTGTGGGGCTGGGGCTGATTGGTGGCTCCCTGGGATTGGACTTGCGAGCCTGCGGGCACCGCGTTTTGGGGAACTCTCGTCGCCAAGAAACGTGTCAGTTGGCTGTGGCACGCGGGATCGTCGATCTTGCTGATGTAGATTTGACCCTGATGGCAGCCGCCGAGGTGGTGTTTATTTGCACGCCACTTTCCGTAATTGTACCAACGGTCGAGCAACTCATCCCCCATCTCCAACCGGCTGCGGTTTTGACCGATGTGGGCTCGGTAAAAACCCCGGTGGTTCAAGCCCTCACCCCCCTGTGGCCCAATTTTGTTGGCGGCCACCCTATGGCCGGTAAGGCCGAGAGCGGCATTGAGGTTGCCCAGTCCAGTTTATTCGCCGGCAGACCTTATGTCACTACGCCGGTCGCTTCCACCCCACCGGCAGCTCTGGAAGCCGTCGAGGATCTGGCCCGCTCTCTCGGCGCTCGCCTCTACCGCTGCAGTCCCGAAGACCACGACCGTGCCGTGGCCTGGATCTCTCACCTGCCGGTGACAGTTAGCGCCAGCTTAATTTCTGCCTGCACCGGCGAACCCGACCCCGCTGTCCTGTCTTTGGCCAAACAGCTGGCCAGCACCGGCTTCCGCGATACCAGCCGCGTCGGCGGCGGCAATCCCGAACTCGGCCTGCTGATGGCCAAGTACAACCGCCGCGAATTGCTGCGAGCCCTTCACGCCTATCGCGGTCAGCTCGACCAGTTTATCTCCCACATTGAGCGAGAAGACTGGAGCGCCCTGGAGCAACACCTCACCCAAACCCACCAGGCTCGCCCTGATTTCTTGGAGTTTGATTCCTAACGCCGGTTTTTCAATAGCATTCAGCAGGGACAGGCGAGACGCCTGTCCTACGTCCTAACCTAAGTTGTGGACATAGGAAGATTCTTCTGGCTGTGGCCACCGGCAATCCCCTATGCCCAGTGCCCTACTGATAATCCCTACTTATCAAATAGGCGGCAGCGATTAGCAAAAACAATCACAGATTTGTAAAAAACCGGCTCTCGCCGCCGAGAAATCACTGGAAACCTCGGTTCGCAAGGAGACGCAGTGATTCATGCCACTCCCAAAACAGCAGACACCGGCGCAGCGATTGCCAGAGAGTGCCGGTGCAAGCCGGCACCAGCCACACCCTAGCCCCAAGGACACCCGCCCTATGGACGAACTGGACAAGCTCGCTCTGGAAGCCCAGCAGCACCCCGCCAAGAGTAACGCCCGAAAGAAAGCTTTAACCAAGCTGATTATGGCGATTCAAGCATCGGGCAAGCTTTATTGCAAAGGCAGGTATGACTACCCGCCCGAAGTCTACAATGAGGCGCTGCAGGAAGTTTGGCTAAAGGTGTGCGAACATATTGACCGCTATGACCGAAGTAAAGCCAATGCGATTACATGGGTCAACGATATGCTGAAGTGGCGGTTTCAGGACGCTGTTGACAAACATCGCAATCGCAAGAGAGTGAGCCAGGACAACCAAAGGAAATGGGTGCAAACGCTCTCTCTAGACGCACCTGTGAAAAGTTCCGACAGTGACGGTGAATCGGGAGAGACTTTTCTAGATAGCATAGCACAAAACCAGCCGTCTATGCTTTTGCAGGAGTTGCGGGACTATATCCAAGAAGACCCGGAGGGTGTTTTCCAGCACTGGCATATCATAAATCACCCTGAGGCGAATTATCGCACTATCGCCCTGTCTTATCTGGAAGACAAGTCGTGGGCAGAAATTTTGGCCGTCTTTGACAATCAAATTACCTACGGAAAAATAACAAGTTTCTTCAGGCACTCGTGCCGGCATTTCGCACCGCAATTTCAGGACTATTTGGACAGGAAGGAGGGATTAGGTTAAAATGATGACTAACCTCACAGAACATTTGACTTTCACCGTTCCCCTGACGGCGGAAAACTGCCGGCAAGCTGAGACGTTTAGCCGGCTGCACAAAAACCCCGTTAAGGCGCGACAAGTTTATCTTAACACCCTGGCGGTACAGGCGGTGAACTTTTACTGCCGGTGCCTGGGAATTGACACAGATTTGCCGGCAAGTCACAGTGCACAGCCGGCAATGCAGGCTTTTCTGGATACAGCCGACTTGCTCGTAAAAGGCTGGGGGCGACTGGAGTGCCGGCCCGTTTTGCGGGGGGCCAAAGGTTGCCCGCTTCCTGAAGATGTTCGGGAGGACAGGGTTGGCTATGTGGTAGTAGAAATTGACGAAGTGGCCAAAGAAGCCAAGCTGTTGGGCTTTGCCAAAACCGCACCGGCTGGCGTGTTGATCCTCAGCGAGTTGCGCTCTCTGGAAGATTTGATTGACGAAATTCCAGAACCTATTGACGAACCGGCACCACCTGTGGTAAATTTGCTGCAATGGCTGGAGGGTGTCTTTGATGCCGGCTGGCAGGCAGTTGAGGAATTGGTTTCTCCCAAACTGAGGCCGGCTTTTAAGAGCCAGGTGGCTAAACGCGCTAAGCTGATTCGCGATTTGGGAATCGACGTTCAAGGACATCCCGTCGTTTTAACCATTAATGTCTGGGAAGAAGAGGCGGGAGCAGTTGGTGTCAAGGCACGGGTTTATCCCACCGGTGAGGACACTACCCTACCGCCGAATCTCAAACTGACGGTGCTGACTGACACCGGCGAGGTGTTCAAAGAAGTTACCGCGCGATCTGATGATGAGTTCATCCAATATGAGTTTGAGGCGGAACGGGGGGACAAGTTTGGCGTGAGAGTCTCTCTGGGGGATGCCGGTGTCACTGAACAGTTCTCGATTTGAGGATTGTGAACCGCAGCCTGTAGCCGATGGACGCAGATAGGGGAAGATATGCCAAATCTCCTGCATTTATCTGCGTTTATCTGCGTTTATCTGCGGTTATAAAAGGGATTTTGAACCGCAGCCTGTAGCTGATGGACGCGGATAGGGGAGTGCTGTTAGGTGTTCTTTGAGGGTGTGAGAAATGGAAAAGTTAGTCGTTTTAGAGCTCAACGGTAATTTCCAGCAAGGGTTTGACGCTACTCTGGAGATTCGGGAAGGGGGGGTGAACTCACCGGCTCCCGTTAGGGTTAGGGGAAAGTTGCCCAAGAATGAAGATGTGCGCTATAATTATCAGCAGTGGCAGCAGCGCTATCTCAATTTGGAGGGGCTTTGGTTGCGGGGGTTAAAAGAGCGCAACTCCGCACAGGTGACAAATGCTGCTGAGCGGAAGCTGGCTTTTGAGGCTTGCGATGCGGCGGCTGGGGTTGTGGAAAAAAGTCTGAATGACTGGCTCGACAAGTCAGAGGATTTTGATACAATCCGTGAGAAGCTGTTGCGGGAATTGCAGTCAGGTGCTACAATTAGGGTGCTGCTGCAAACGGACGATTCCGACCTGCGCCGGCTCCCCTGGAATCGCTGCCATTTGCTGGCATCTGCGGAAGTTGGTTTGAGCGCTCCTGAATATGATTGCAAGAATAAGCCTAACCCGCCGGCGCGAAAGAATAAGGTGAGAATTCTGGCGGTTTTGGGTTATGCGACGGATTTGCCTCACCAAGGGGAAAATAGGCGGGTTCTGGATGAGTTAGCCAAAAATGCGGGTGGGGAAATTGTCTGGAAAGAGCAGCCGGCATTAAATGAATTGAACCAACTCCTGTCGGAACAGTGCTGGGATATTCTGTTCTTTTCTGGGCACAGTGAGAGCAATCAAGAGGGGAAGCGCTGCGAGATTCAGCTGACGAAAACGCACCGGCTCTCGGTAACTGAGATTAGGGTTTCTCTGAAGAAGGCGATGGCGGGTGGGTTGCGTCTGGCGATTTTCAACTCTTGCGACGGGTTGGGTTTGGCGCACCAGTTGGCGGCGGAACAGGATTTATATTTGCCGCAAGTGATTGTGATGCGCGAGAAAGTGCCGGATGCCGTGTCTCCCAAGTTTTTGCGGTTTTTTCTGTCGGCGTTTACTGCGGGGGATTCTCTCTACGCTTCTATGTGGGAGGCGCGGGGAAAGTTGCGGGAGGAATGCGATAAAGATTATCCCTGTGCGAGCTGGATGCCGGTGATTTGTCAGAATCCAGCGATTGAACCGGCAACTTGGTTGCAGTTGCAGGGTATTCCCCCTTGCCCCTATCGCGGGCTGTCGGCGTTTCGGGAAACCGATGCGCCGTTTTTCTTTGGGCGGGAAAGGTTCGCGAAACAGTTGCTGGAGGCGGTGAGGGAAAACGCTCTGGTGCCGGTTATTGGTGCGAGTGGGTTGGGGAAGTCTTCTGTGGTGTTTGCGGGGCTGATTCCCCTGTTGCGCCAGTGGGATAGCAGTGAAATGCCGGTGCGGATT
>JALOOK010000434.1 GCA_025454445.1 Oscillatoria sp. Prado101
AGCCAAAACCGGCTCGGTTCCACTCCCCAAACTCAATCCCGCCGAAAGTGAGGGAGCCATAGGTTCCCAAAACCGTGTCCGGAGAAAACACCCCGGATTCCAAACCGGCAGTGGTGGTGACAATCTTAAACGTACTCGCCGGCGGAAAGCCTTGGATAGCGCGGTTGACAAAGGGGTGGTCCTCACTTTGCAGTTCTTGCCAGGTTTCCTCAGAAATTCGCGTGGAAAAGATATTCGGGTCGAAACCGGGGCGGCTCACCATCGCTAACACCTCGCCAGTATTCGGGTTGAGCGCCACGATCGCGCCTTTATTGTAGCCGAGGGCGACTTCTGCTGCATTTTGCAAGTCTAAATCCAGGGTTAAATGTATGTCCCGACCGCCCTTAGCCTGCTTTTCACCCAGCACTCGCAGGATCTGACCGCTGCTGTCAACTTCAACCCGCTGCCCTCCCCATTCGCCGTGCAATTGCTTGTCGAAGGCTTGCTCAACCCCCATCTTGCCGATGATATCGCCCATGCGGTAACCTTGCTGTTTGAGCCGCTCTAAATCTTCAAAATCCGCTTCGCCGGTGTAGCCGAGGACGTGCGCCGCCACACCGCCGTTGGGGTAAACCCGCACCCCTTCCACATCCACTTTCACCCCCCTGAGATCCTGGCTGTTTTCTTGCAGGGCTGTGACTAGGGAAAGGCTGATATTGCGGGCAACCCGCACCGGCTGCGCCGAGCGATAGCCCATTTCCAGGCGCTTGTACAGTTCTGATTCCGGGATCTCCAGGATTTGCGAGAGGCGCTTCAGGGTAGCTGGCCATTCTGTCTTTTTCTGCGCCCAGGGGGACAGAAATATAGAGTGGGACAGGCTGCTGGTGGCCAAAATTCTGCCCTTGCGGTCAAAAATATTGCCCCTTGCCGGCTGGTAGGGGATGACGCGAACCCGGTTTTCGTCTGCCAGCTGCCGGTTGCGCGTTCCCTCAAAGAGCTGTAAGTAAGCAAGTCGAGCGCCCAGCGCACACAGCATCAGGAGGGTGATCCCCCCCACAATCAGCGACTGGGAAGTTTTTCCCACTGTACGGCTGGAGAATTGACGACCTGTTGAGGGAGAGTGAATCACAGTCATAGAACGGAGGTTCAGCAATGACAAATGTTGCTCTCAACAGGATATACCCGATAGGGATCAGCGGAAACACACTCTGGCAGTTTTTTTCAGTTCTGGCGCTTGGCCATAAAAATTTAGGCAATGGGCCGCATTTGGCGGTAGGATACATAATTTATCTCACCTAAGCCTCGCACATTTGTGCGATCGAGAACCCGGCACCCCAATCCCCTCCCCGCTTTTCGGGGAGGGGGAGGCTTGAGGGAGTTTTCGTTGTTGTGGAAAAAGTTTCAATCATCCTTCTACTGTACAACGCCCCAGCCCAGCCGCACTTAAGGAAGTCCGCCTAGTAAATAGCGATTGCGCACCGGCCATTCCATCGGTGCACCGGCTCTCGGATGCGCTCGCCCGCGCCCACAGACTGAGATGATTTGTGATCAGTGCCGGTGGTGATAAATGGCGAGAAACCGAGTTCATTTGAGAAACCCGGTTTCTTTAACAAACCGGGTTTCTACCTTCGCACAACTCTAAGAGAAAAGCGCTAAGCTTAGGGTTGCAAATCTTGCAACTGCTGCATGTGTTGCGGGCACATAGTAACCACGGCTGCTGCTATCACTTTACCCGAATAAGAGGCTCGGGCTTCTAATTGTTCTTGCGGCACTCCTTGCGATGAGATTGACTGGGCAACTTTAGTGGCGTAGTCTCTAATTGAAACACCAGAATCAAGAGACTTGCAGGTATCGCTTGCCAGTTGCGTGGCTTGAGCGTTTCCCACTTGACTGTACACTTCCGATTCCGCCGGCGTCAGCAGTGCCGGTAATATTTCTTCAAATTTCTGGGCTCTTGCCGGAAGAGCTGTCAACAGTATTATTGCGGAAGTCAGGCCGATCAGCGATTGTTTGAACACAGTATTTACCCTCATCTATAGATAGATTATAACATCTGCATTTTCTAGGGGGATTGGGAGTTATAGCGTGGCCAGAAAGCCGGTTGCTCTGAGAAACCGGGTTTCTCGGCTTTCAGCCCTGCCCGTTTGTAGTAGGGCTTTAGCCCAAAGTTTGTAGTAGGGCTTTAGCCCAAAGTTTGTAGTAGGGCTTTAGCCCAAAGTTTGTAGTTGGGCTTTAGCCCAAAGTTTGTAGTTGGGCTTTAGCCCAAAGTTTGTAGTTGGGCTTTAGCCCTCCGGGAAAGTAGTTGGGCATTAGCCCTCCCACTCCCGCACCGGCAGGCCAATTCTGGGCCTTCACCTCCTGGAATGCAGCACCCCTGTACTAGAGGGGATCGCCACTGTTTTTGTTTCAGGTGCCGGTGGGGATATTGCCGGTTGAACCCAGGGCGAGGGCTTTGAGATGCCGGTGGCTGAGCCCACCTGCCGGTGGCTGAGCGATCGCGCCGGGAAAGCGCGTGGGCTGCAATTCCTTTGCCATTTGGCGAAATCTGCGACAGAGTGCGATACAATATCGACAGGCAAGAAAGCTGCCGGTGGTATAGCCGTCTTCGCGGGTTGGCCCTCTCGGCTTTTTCAAGCTATCTGGCAAAATCTGCGACAGAGTTCGATACAATATCGACAGGCAATAAAGCTGCCGGTGGTAGCGCCGTCTTCACGGCTTAGCCCTCTCCGCTTTGGCAAGCAATCTGGCAAAATCTGCGACAACGTGTGATACAATATCGACAGGCAACGAAACTCCCGGTTGCGGATGCAGTATCATCAAGCTTGACCGGGGGAGAATGAATGAGTGTTAACACCAAGGAGGACGCGCAGTGACAGAGCTGAAAAACCATTCCCCAGAATTTCTCGAAGAAGAGACTGACATCGAGGACAGTACAGGAATCGAGCTGGAAAAAGAGGATATCATCACCGAGCCGTTCGACCCGAGCAAAATTAGGGTTGATACCAGACCGATGACTATCGACTTGGTGCTTTCACGACTTGAGTATAATGAACTGGACTTGGCTCCTGAGTTTCAGCGTCAGGCGGGCATCTGGACTGATATCGCTAAAAGCCGGTTGATTGAATCTATTCTCATCCGTATCCCCCTGCCAGCATTCTATATGGATGCGACGAATGAGGATAAATGGCTGGTGATAGATGGGCTGCAACGGCTAACTGCCCTCAAGCAGTTTGTCATCGATAAGCAACTCCGACTAAAGGGACTGGATTATCTCAAAGAGATTGAGGGCAAAAACTATGATGAAATACCCCGAAATTACCAGCGGAGAATCAAGGAGACTGTATTAACAGTTTATCTAATTGAAAAAGGCACCCCACCAGAAGTAAAATTTAATATTTTTAGCCGCATAAACACAGGAGGTTTACCTCTTTCACCCCAAGAACTGCGTCACGCTTTAAATGCCGGAAAAGCGACAAAGTTGCTGGCTCAACTTGCTGGGTCGCAAGAGTTCCGAAAGGCAACAGGTAATTTTACTAAAAAGCGCATGGAAGATTCTGAGTTAGTCCTGCGGTTTTTAGCATTCACCATCACCCCTTACACGGATTACGACGCTAAAATTATAGATATTTTTTTTAATGAAGCAATGGCGAAAATCAATAAAATGTCCGAGCCAGAAATACAGTCTCTGTCAGCTCAGTTTTTCAGGTCTATGAGTGCCGCACATAAGATTTTTGGCGCATCGGCTTTCCGGAAAATATCAAAACAGAATAGGCGGCGAAAATTTCCGCTTAACAAAGCTTTATTTGAAGCTTTTTCAGTCGCATTTAGTAAGCTTACAGAACCAGAAATTAAACTTCTGGAACAGCAAAAGCAAGATTTAATCGAGAGCTTTATCAATCGTTTGGATGCGGACAAGGAATTTAATACATCTATATCTGAAAGTACGAGCAAGGTGAGTAATGTCAAGTACCGTTTTAGTACCATTGAAAACCTGATTAAAGAGGTGCTGTCATGATTCAATCGCTGCGCTTGCAAAACTTCAAACCTTTTGAGGATCGGTCCCTTCAGTTCAGAGCGCTGACTCTGCTTTCTGGGCTTAACAGCACCGGCAAATCCTCAGTGCTTCAAGCACTTCTGCTGCTGCGTCAATCTTACCAGCAGGGTTTATTGCCAAACACCGGCTTGGCGCTAAATGGCGACTTGGTTTGCATTGGGACGGCTCAAGATGCTCTTTTCGAGGGAGCAAAAGAGGACTCAATCGGTTTTGATATTGTCTGGGAGAATGACAATAAGGGAAGCTGGCGTTTCAACTACAACCGAGAGGCGGACGTGCTAGCTCTTGCCTCAACCCCAGCTACTCCTGAAGTCTATAAATCAAGTCTTTTCAGGGATAACTTCCACTACTTGCAGGCAGAACGTATTGGCTCCCGCACATACTTGGAGATATCGGATTTCCAAGTGAGACAGCACCGGCAACTCGGCACCAGAGGCGAATACACGGCACACTTCCTGGCAATTTATAGGGATGAACATATTCCCAACAGCACCCTGAGCCATCCGCACGCCAACTCACTGAATCTGAGAGATCAAGTCGAGGCGTGGATGGGAG
>JALOOK010000435.1 GCA_025454445.1 Oscillatoria sp. Prado101
ATCTGCTTTGAGCGCTTTTTCCCACACTTCTGTGGAGCATCCCTTCCCGGCTGGGTGCTACTAGATCCCACACTTCTTCCATCGAGTGGACAACTCGATATTCACTGGCCATCATTGATGGGTATAGCCCATCACTTGTCTGACCCCTCACCCATGCGGCGGACGCGAAATTAAATTCTGTTACACTCAAGCACGGAGACAAAGGTAATGTCAGGAGCTAATCCAGCATTCAGTTTGGGCCCAACTTCCCCTTCAAATTCAGCAGCAGCGGACAGCTGGCTCACGCAGGCCAGTCCAACTCAGCCCACAGAGGTTAGCCCTGTCGATCGGACTCAAACAGGTGCCTGCACTCTGAGATCGGAGCGACTGGAGCCCAAAAATTGGGAAGAGTGCGTGCGTCAACTGGGTGAAGAACTGCTTCGGGTGCGCCAAGACAGAGGGATTTCTCTCTATCAACTTCACTTGCAGACGCTAGTACCGCTCCATCATCTCAAAGCTTTGGAAACAGGCCAAACAGACAAATTGCCAGAGGATATCTACGTCCGGGGCTTTGTCCGCCGCCTTGGCGATGCCTTGGGGCTGGATGGCGCTCGGATGGCTGCTTCCTTACCGCCACGGGCGGTGAATTCTCTGGATTCCTCCACTAACCGGAATGCTTACTCTTTCGGATTTTCCCTCGCCCCGGCTCATTTTTACCTTGGCTATGCAGTGTTGATGGTAGTCTCAGTGGGGGCGCTACTTTTGCTGTCCAATCAACCAACACCAAATTCAGATTCCAGCCAACTTAGAGATAATACGGTTCAGTTAAATCGCTAACGCTACCCCACCAGCTTGACAGATGATTTATACAGGAAATATTAAAGGCCAGTGAGCGCCTAGCCGGGAAAATATCCCCCCCTACCTACCCCCTAAAAAAGGGGGGTAACTCTTAGGGGCCAGCCCCCGTGCCTGCCCGTTGGGGGGGAGCTAGATTTTCTTTATAAATTACCTCTAATAGCGATGCTTTAAATGCATTTACACATTCAAATTAGAGGTCGTCTCTGCCAGGGGAAATTTCTCTAGCGGGCTAGGGACACACTCTGGGGGTGGGGGCGTGAGGAGCCTTCATCCCAGCAGTTATTATCGTTTTTGCTTACACTTGATTCCTAATTGACTGCAGTCCGCTTTGGCAGCGCGGTCACAAGGGAGAAAGATAAATCATTTTGATTGTCTGGGGATTGAGATAAGCCCTTAGCAGAGTGCCGTTGCTTACGGCAAGTTTTTGTTTATTTAAGAATTAATAATTTAGAGCAAATGTTCTGACAGGCGTGCTTTGACAAGGCTTCCTCCCGCACTCATATTTGATTAGACATCACCGGCGCTTGAGCGCTTGAGAGGTTTAACTCGGGGGCATTTCCTCTTGAACTGCACCTGAGCCGATTAACATTACTCTATTGCTGCATTAGGATATTGTCAACAGGCAGCCAATGTTGCAACTCCGCTTTCATCCCACCCCTAGCAAGGGTGTGGCTCATGTTGCGGGTAGCGCTGTAAAAGTCCAATTGCACCCCCACACACCCCAATCTCTAATTTTGTCTGACTCCCACAATCAGAAAGTAGCCGAATCTGCGGTAGACTCCCCACTGAGTCCTGATGCAACCGGCTTTCAATCGCCAACGTCAACGCAATAATGTGTTGCTGTGAGTTTCTATGTGTACTGTAAACGCTTTGATTGATTTTTTTAAGTCGTCTGGGATCGCCATCCTAAGCTTATCCCTGGCGGCTTTTACGGTTCAGGAGCTGAACCATAAGGCGCTCGCCAGTTCCAGCGCCTCATCTCCGGGGGCGGACATCTCCGCTGTTGAGCCAGTCCGCACAGCACCCCCCGAATCGCTCCCCGCACTCGCCACCCTTGAGGAATCCCCCGATCCCCAGTCCCTGCAGCCTGGGGCTTCCCTGGAAACCGCCCAAAACGTCGAGATGCCGGCCAGTTCCCGTTTCATACTCGTCGAAGAAGTGCGGGGAATGGTGACATACGGGCCATCCCAGCAGCCGGTGAAAGCCGGCCAGCAACTGGCTGAAGGAACACAAGTGAGTACCGGCAGCGACTCCAGCGCTCGTTTGCGGATAGACAGCCAGATTGGCTCGGTGGAAGTGGCAGAAGACACGACGTTTCAAGTCAAAACGCTCACCAGTGGAAAAACGGTCCTGTTCGTCACCCGAGGGCGCGTCAGATTGTCGGTTTCGCCAGGGGCTCGCTTGCGGGAGGAGCAAAAGTCACTCTCAGGAGGTGGCGAACAGTCTGTACTGGCTCAGCGCCGTAGAGATTATCCGATCACCGTTGAGACGCCAGCTGGCATTGCCGGCGTCCAAGGAACGTCCTTTGGCGTCAATGTCGGACCCGACGGCAAAACCGGCATTGCCACGATTAATGGCACAGTCGCCGCACAATCTCAGGGGCGAGAGGTACTGGTGACTCTAGGCCAGTATGTGGTGATCGAGCCGGGAAAAGCGCCAAAACAACCCGAGATAGCTCCCAAACAGGCAGCATTCCGGCTGCTCAATCTCAAGAGAGTTAGTGCCGGTGCTGTTCGTGTTGTCGGTCAGGCTCACCCGCTGGACTTGGTGTTGGTCAATGGCAAAGCGGTGACAACTGATGCGGAGGGCAAGTTCTCAGCTTTAGTAAATAGCCCTTTGAATCGTCGCATCAAGTTCGCGGTCAGGGGACCGGCAGCCACGGAGACAATTTATGAAATAGCAGTTCTTTAGTTCCAGAGTTTGGAGTGGCGCAGGGACATCACTCAATCGCCTGGTTTTGATTTTTTATAATTAGGGAGCATCTTTATATACTCTTGTAGAGGCGCGATAAATCGCGGTAGATACCTCAAATTGTCTGCTGGCTTGCCAAAGCGTATTTTAAAAACTAACTTTTGGTGTTCAAATGATCGGCAATACCGCCAAAGTATCTCGGACAATAATCCAAACTACTCATTAACCTTTAAAGGTTGAAGTTAGATTGATAAATGCGGCGCTCTCACTCAGGGCGGGCGCAACAACAGCCCCTACAGCCATCCCGAACCTACTGCTCACTGTTACAGGGAGGCGGACAGGCAAAAATCAACGGAACATCTAGAAACCTGGTTTCTTCAATAAACTAGGTTTCTATTACTTGACTGATTATCTAAAGCAAGCACACAATAATTCATCACCTTTACAGGGCAGTATCATGCTTCTCAAAAGCTGGATGCGGCGTTTTCAGAATTATCTTGCCGGCACTCATCCCTGGTTGCCGGGAGCGGTTGCGGCGGCGGTGTCTGTGGGAATGTCGCACTTGGGCGCTTGGCAACAGCTAGAACAGCTCGGCTACAACGCTTTATTTCAAATCCGCCCCCCCTTAAACTGGGACGAGCGGATTGCGGTGATTGCCATCGATCAGCCCAGCTTGCAAGAGTATGGCCAATTTCCCTGGAAACGCGACCGCTATGCACAACTGTTACAAGCTTTGCAAAAGTCCCCACCGGCAGCTATTGGGTTCGATATTATGTGGGTGGCTCCGAGTCCCGCCGATGGCCAACTGGCGGCGGCGATTGCCGGCAGCGGAAAGGCGGTACTAGCAGTCGCTTGGGATAAGGAGGGAAAGCTGCTCCCACTCCTACCCGCTTTGGAGCGAGCCGCAGCTGATGTGGGCCATATTTTGCACAAGGCAGATGACGATGGCATTAGCCGTCAGGGGACTCTATTTGTGGAATCCCTGCCGGCACTCGGTATGGCTGTGCTGAATGTGGGGAGTGCCGGCAGTCAGCTGGGTTGGCCCACTCCGGCTGCCGGTCAGAAATTGCAAAATGTCTGGATTAACTGGCCCGGAAAAACGGAAGCCTTGCCCACTTATTCGTTTGCGGAAGTTGCAGAAGGTCGGGTTGACAGCAGCGTCTTTGCCGGCAAGTTGGTTTTGGTGGGAGCTACCGCCACCGGCATGGACCCGCTGAGGACGCCCCTCAATCAAAATCCTCCCACGGCTGGGGTCTTTCTCCACGCGGCTTTGATCGATAACATCCTGAATAACCGGCTGCTGCAACGACTTCCCGACTGGGCGAACACGCTCTTGTTGCTGGCCATTGGCCCTGCTACCAGCTGGCTGCTGTTCGACCGGCAGCTGAGGGGACGAATTGCCCTGGCGCTGCTATTGCCACCGGCTTATTTTGCTATGGCGCTGGCGGCTTTCAGCTGGGGTTCCCTGTGGGTGCCGGTGGCGGCACCGATTGGCACTATGCTGTTCTCCGTCCTCGGTGTCCAACTGCGGGAGCAGTACGAGAAGCAGCAGCTGATGAATCTCTTTGCCCAGCACGTCGCCCCGGAAATGGCCCAGGTGATCTGGGAGCGCAAGGAAGAAATCTTTGAAAACGGTGAGCTTGGGCGATGGAACTGACAGCCACTGTGCTGTTTATGGATATTCGGGGCTTTACCACTATCTCAGAATCCCTGCCCCCCCGCGAGTTGCTCAGCTGGCTCAACCTGTACCTGGATGCGATGGCTAGCTGCATCATGGAGCATGGGGGCGTGATTGACAAATATATCGGGGATGCGATTATGGCGGTGTTTGGGATT
>JALOOK010000037.1 GCA_025454445.1 Oscillatoria sp. Prado101
GGGAGGTGCAGCCCGATACCGAAACGGGGGAGCCGGTTGTGCTGACCTACATTGTTGACGATCTCAAATACTACGAAGGTTCGGCTAAGCTTTAAGGCTTCTCTCAGTGACGCAAGGTTGTAAGGCGCGTGAGCGCGCCTGCTGCAAACACAGGAGGAAATGATGAGCGGTGCGGCACCTCTAACTGAAGCGGAAGTTCGAGAACTGGCTGATGAGTGGTACAACAAACTGGACGAACACGCCCCGCCAGAGGAATTTGTTTCCCTGCTGGCTTCGGAAGGTTTAGAAATGAACTGGCCTGAGGGGCCATTTTATGGCTTTGACGGCTTCAAAAGGTGGTACGATCGGGTTCTGGTTACTTTCTTTAATGAAGTCCATAGCATAAAAGAGTTCAGCGTCACGCCGGAAGGCGACCGAGCAGGTGTTAAGGTGACGGTTCAGTGGCAAGCGAATACGTGGAAGCCACCGGCACCTTTCAGTGAACGGGTTTTTTGGCAGGCTTATCAAACTTGGGCGGTGAAGCGAGATCCGGCGACGGGAAAGCCAGTGATTCAGACGCTCACGGTCGATTCATACAATATACTGTGAGGGCTCTGCCAAACTTTAATATGCCAGCTGATTTGAGTAAATCACACATTAAAAACAAACAAATTTCATGCTGTACAAGCTATTAGGTAGGAGCGGGCTGCGAGTTTCTGAGCTGTGCTTGGGATGCGGAACTTTCGGCACGATCTGGGGTTCTATAGGTTCCGACAAAGAGGAAAGCCAGAAAATCTTTAATACGTTTGTGGAAGCGGGGGGTAACTTTATTGACACTTCCAACCGCTACCAGGAAAGTCAGTCAGAACAATTTCTGGGGGAGTTCATCCATCCCAACCGCGACTCTTTGGTAATCGCGACAAAGTACTCGCTGTTTGACGGGATGTCGGAGGGCAAAGACCCCAACGGGTGCGGAAATCACCGCAAGAATATGTTCCGCTCCGTGGAAGGATCTCTGAAGCGGCTGAAAACAGATTATATCGATTTGTTGTGGATTCACATTGAGGATTACACGACGCCAATTGACGAGATTATGCGGGCGCTAAACGATCTTGTCAGGCAAGGGAAAGTTCTCTATGTGGGGGCGTCGAATTTTCCGGCGTGGTGGCTGGCGCGTGCGAATACGATGGCGGATTTCCAAGGCTGGACGCCGTTTATCGGCACGCAATTAGAGTACAGTATTGTGGAGCGCTCTTGCGAGCCGGAATTTCTGCCCATGTCGCGGGAACTGGACATCGGTTTGGTGTCTTGGTCTGCCCTAGCCGGCGGTTTGGTAACAGGCAAATATAACCGCGGTCAGCTCGCTCCTAACCAGCCGCACCGGCTGGTGGAGCATGTTGACCCGAATAAAAACGTTTTCTGGAGCGAGGCGACGAAGCGCAATTTGGCTATTATGGATGAGGTGATTAAAATTGCCGACGAAATCGGCAAGCCACCCGTTCAGGTTTGCTTGCGCTGGCTGATGCAGAAGCCGGTTGTTAACATCCCTATTTTCTCCGCTCGAACTGTTGAGCAAGCAAAAGAAGATATCGGCGCTTGCGATTTCACGCTCACCGAGTCACAAATGCAAAAGCTGGATAAAGCCAGCATGCTGGCGCTGAATTCGGTGATGCCAGAGGTGGGTCCGTATCCCTATCCGATGCTGGAATTTGGCTCGCCGGCGCTGCCGAATTTCTACTCCCGCGCTTTGCTTTTTGGGAATGTGGAGTATAAAATTATCAATCACCGCCGCCCCTTCCCGTACAAATACCACCCACCGCAAAGTTAAAGATTAAGGTGCGTTCTCTTCGGGCACTTCACCGCGTCCTTTCAAGGGGGAACGCACCCCACCCGTGGGATAGCCGAAGCGCGGACTTAGATAGCTTCGAGATTAAGGGGATGTTTGGAAAACATAATTTAAGGATGGCATTATGAACTTTGAGAAAACAGTTGATTACATCGTAATAGGTGCCGGTGCCACAGGATGCGTGCTGGCCAATCGCCTGAGCGCCAGCGCCGAAACCAGCGTGCTCGTGCTGGAAGCTGGTTCCTCGGATGACAGTCCTTTAATCCACACCCGCAACTATTTTAATGGCTTCATAAATACCTGGGGAACGGAGTTGGACTGGCAGCTGGAAACCGAAGAACAGCCCGGTCTGAATGGTCGCAAGATTGGGATTATTCAGGGTAAAGTTGTCGGTGGCGGCAGTTCTGTCCACGCGATGATGTATGTGCGGGGCGACCGTCTCGACTACGACCACTGGAATTTTCTCGGCAATGAAGGGTGGAGTTATGAAGACGTGCTGCCTTACTTCAAGAAGTCTGAAGATTATGAAGGCGGCGCGGATGAATATCACGGTGTCGGCGGTGGGATGAAGGGGATGAAATGCCCTGACCTGACTCCTGTCGCTTATGGATTTTTGAACGCTGCTGCAGAACTGGGATACAAGAGCGGGACTGAGGTGGATTTGAACGGTGCTGACCATTCGGCGGCGGGAATTATGCAGTATAATTTCACGCAGGATGGCAAGCGGTGCAGCGCCGCTGACGGGTTTCTGACGCCAGTCCTAGACCGTCCGAATTTGACGGTTAAAACTAAGGCGGAAGTCACTCGGGTGCTGTTGGAGGGAACTCGCGCAGTTGGCGTTGAGTACATTCAGGACGGCGCAACCCATCAGGTGAAGGCTGAGCGGGAAGTGATTGTGAGTGCGGGCGCTTTTCTTTCGCCTAAAATCTTGATGCTTTCGGGAATTGGGCCAGCGGAGCATTTACAATCGCACGGGATTTCTGTGGTTGTGGATTTGCCTGGTGTGGGGCAAAATTTGCAAGACCACATGCGCCTGATGGTGGCTTACAAGTCTAAGACAGAATTGCCGCTTCCCACTACAGTTGCTGAAGTTGGGCTGTTCGCGCGATCTCGCAGTGGTATGCAAGCTGCTTCTCCGGATTTGCAAATTAATTTCAGTGCCGGTATTCCTGGTTTCGTAGATGTTGCTGAGTTTCCTTTTGAGGGGCCTCACTCGATTTTTGTGCCCATATTAGTGCAGCCCCAAAGCCGGGGGTATGTCAAGTTGCGCTCGTCGAACCCACAAGACAAGCCGGTTGTCAACCCAAATTATTTGGGATGCGAAACTGATGTCAAAGCTTACATCCGGGGGGTGGAAATCTGCCGGGAAATGGCGAACAATCAGGCTTTTGCGGATTTTAATGATGGGGAAATTTGTCCGGGAGTGGGTGCGAATGTGGAAGAGTATATCCGCAGTCACGCCACTACTATTTGGCACCCCGCCGGTAGCTGCAAGATGGGGCGCGATGCGATGGCTGTTGTTGACCCGCAGCTGCGCGTGTATGGGGTTGAAGGGTTGCGAGTTGCTGACGCTTCGGTTATGCCTACGGTTTCCAGTGGCAACACTAATGCCCCCAGCGTTATGATTGGGGAAAAGGCGGCGGATATGATTTTAGCGGCCAAGGGCTGAGGATGCTTAAAGTTTCTCTGAACCTGGCCTGGGATACTGAGAAACCCGGTTTCTTTAAGAAACCGGGTTTCTGGACCCTAATTCGGCGTTTTACACAGGGAGGGGTTGGGTGAGGGGGAAAAGTTTTGCGGTCAACTTCGCTTGCCTGCCTGCCGGTATATAATTGAATCATTGCCAATTCGAGGAGTTAAAATGGGACACGCACCTGATACTGCTCTGGGAAAAATGTACAAAGAGCATATCGAGTTAATCCTCAAAAAGGATATTGACGCTCTCTTGGATCAATACACGGAGGATGCTGTTCTGATCAGCAGTTTTGAAAAGACGCCTAAATATTTCCGTGGGCAGGAAGAGCTAAAAGAACACTTTAAAGGGATTTTGGGGATTGAGGGGCTGGAGGTTGATATTGCTTTCTGGGCAGAAACGGAAAACCCAACGACGCTGATGATTGTGGAAGCTATCAAATTGCAGACTGCTGACGGGGAAGCATCGATGCGGTTTGCTGATAGCTGGGTTTTGCGGGATGGCAAGATTGCTATTCACTTTGCCGGCATGACTCAGTATCCGGATGGAAGCGTAGCTTAGAGCGCCGGTGTTGAAATATCAGAAACCGGGTTTCTTTAGTCCAACCCGGTTTCTTAATCGAGTAATTGGCCATTTAGCGCTCTCAAATTGCCAATTATCTCTATTCCTGTAAGGGTGAATGTCAGGGAGTTATTACCATGTCTGATACAGGGGTTCGGGTGGTGGCTCGTGTTGTGGCGCTTCCAGAAAAATTGGAGGAAGTGAAAGCTGTTGTCACTGGACTGGTTGAGCCAACGCGCAAAGAGGCTGGCTGCATTAGTTATGAACTATTGCAGAATCAAGATGACCCAACGGATTTTACCTTTGTGGAGGAATGGGAGAGTCGGGAGTTACTGGACGCCCATTTGAATTCGCCTCATCTCCAGGAGGCTGGCGCTAAACTGAATGGCATAGCAGCCGCTGCGCCAGATATTCGCTTCTATACGCTGATAGCTTAGAGAAGAAACCGGGTTTCTTCGGGCCGGTCAGCCGGAAAACTCAGCTTTTCCAGAGAAGAAACCCGGTTTCTCACCCGCCGCCGACAAGAAACCGGATTTCTTCGGGCCGGTCAGCCGGAAAACTCAGCTTTTCCAGAGAAGAAACCCGGTTTCTTCTCGCACTAGGTGGCACAGGCGCTCTGGCCTGTGCTACGATTGTGCCAGGTCAAACTGGGTAGGGGAAAAAAATCACATGAACTCGTATGTGGATGATGAAAATCTGCCGGTGACTGTGATTGTCTCCCGGCTTGTCAAGCCTGGATGTGAGCAAGCCTACGAACAGTGGATTAGAGGAATTTCTAGGGAGGCGATGCAATTCGATGGGCATCTTGGCGTCAGCGTAATCCGACCGCAAAAAAATGTCCAGCCGGAATACGTTATGATTTTCAAGTTTGACCGCTATTCTAATTTGAAAAAGTGGATTGAGTCAGACGTTCGCCAAGAATGGCTGGATAAAACAACTCAGCTTGTCCAAGGGGAAGCCAATGTTCAGATGCTTACGGGGATGGAAGCTTGGTTTACGCTACCCGACAAGCCAGTTCCCAGCCCACCGCCCCGTTACAAAATGTTACTTGTCACTTGGCTGGCTATCTATGTCCTGATCAATATTATCACCTTTGTCCTCGGGCCGGTGGTTAGAGTTCTCCCACCGCTGATCAGCTCGCTCATCCTTTCACTGCTGATGGTTTCGCTGATGACTTACTTCGTCATGCCATTTATGACCAGGCTTTTCTACAAGTGGCTGTACCCCAGTCGATAAGATACAGCAATTAATTTCTATATAGGTCAGCGAGCAGTTAGTGAAATTATTGGCCTGGGCGCAACTGCCGACCTCAGGGCGGGTTGCTGAGTAGAGATACTTAAACACCGAGAATCTTAAATAAAGTGGAACATTAGGTGAACTCGGTAAAAACACTGCTACTTTAGAAAAAAGCCTTCTGAGAGCTCTCCTTAAAAATTATGAAGAATGGGTTTCAGAGGTTAATATTTACATAATCAGTGCGGTTCGAATGTCTTGCCGATTTCTGCTAGAACGGCTCACCGGCAGTCTGGGAATTATGATCGGGGCAGGGTGCACGGGCTGTTAAACCTCTGGGGGATGGGGATTGCCTGATTCTTTAATCCCCCAGTCAGCGGGCTGGCACATCGGTAATAGTGCCGTCAGGTACTGTTGCCTGAAATTGCAAGGGAAAACTACCTGAAACTGAGACAATGAAAGCAGTCGTACTCGACCGGCCTGGCAGTCCTGAAACCCTTTACGTTGCTGAGATGCCCGCTCCGCAACCAGGCCCGGGTGAGGTGCGCGTTAAAGTGCACGCGGCGGGACTGAATCCGGCGGATTATAAATTTGCGGCGTGGGGATTTCCCGGCAGGAAGTATCCCTATATTATCGGGCTGGATGTGGCGGGAACGATAGATGCGGTGGGGCCAGATGTCACCGGCTGGAATGTCGGGGATGCGGTATATTATCACGCAGATTTATCGAAGCCTGGTGGATTTGCCGAGTGGCATGTAACGACTGCCCGCACTATCGCGCCGGTGCCGAAAAATCTGTCGTTTGCGGAAGCGGCAGCCTTGCCTTGCGCTGGCTTTACCGCCTACCAGGCACTCTACCGCAAATTGCACATCCAGCCCGAACAAACTATCCTGATCCAGGCGGGTGCCGGCGGGGTGGGAGGGTTTGCTGTGCAGCTGGCTGCACTAGCGGGACTGAAAGTGATTTCTACCTGTTCCAAGCGCAACTTTGAATTTGTTCGCCAGCTGGGCGCAGCAGAAGTAATAGACTACAATACAGAAGATGTCGCTGCCAGAGTGATGTCAATCACAAACGGGCGAGGAGTTGATGCTATTGTAGATAATGTCAGTTCCGATAGCGCCACTGCCGGTCTGGATATGCTAGCATTTGGAGGTGGCATTGCCTGTGTGGTGGGATTGCCGGATTTCAGCCGGCTGCAATCTTTCAGCAAAGGGCTTTCCGTGCATGATGTGGCTTTGGGTGGGGCCTACGTTTTGGGAGATGAAAAAGCCCGCGATGATTTGGCTCGCATTGGCAGGGAATTTGGAGCGATTGTCAGCGAAAAGAAAATTAACACCCTGCTTACCGAGGCGATCGGCTTAGAAGAAATTACCGAGGCGCTGGTGCGGCTTTCGCAGCGCCATGTGCGGGGAAAGATTGTCGCTCAAATCCAGCCTGATGCCGCAGCAGATAAGAGTTTAGAGTCAAGTTGAGAAATAAGCATGAAACTGGAAGGGAAAAAAATTGCTATTTTGATGGAAAGCGACTTTTACGAGCCCGAGATATTTTACTACGAGCGTCGCTTTAAGGAGGAAGGTGCGGAAATTCATTTCCTAACCAGGTTGTGGGGGCAGCAGTCCCTAACATTCCAGGGGCACGAATATCGGGCCAACTTTGAGTGTCGCGAAAGTTTCGAGGACATGGACGACGAAACCCTCAAAAGTTTTGCGGCTGTCATCGTGCCGTCCGGGATGGTGTCTGACCGGCTGCGCTATACTGAAGATATCGAAAAACTGCCACCGGCAACCGAGTTCCTCAAGCGATCTTTTACGGAAAAAAGCATCCTCAAAGGGATTATCTGCCACGGAATGTGGCTGGTTGCGCCGGCACCGGAACTGGTGAGAGGGAGGCCAGTTGTGGCCCACAACAATTTGCTGGGCGATGTCAAGAACATGGGGGCCATCTACACGAATGAAGACGTGGTGGTGGATGACGATTTAGTGACAGCGCGTTCAGGCGGTCACTGCCACCTGTTTGCCCGCAAGATTGTGGAAATGCTGGCTGAGAGATAGTCAAAATCACAATAATAAGGAGAGAGCGACAATGGGTTTGCAAATATTTTCTCAATTGGCATTGACTTGTAAAGATCCGATTGCTACGGAAAAGTTCTACAGCAAATACTTTGGGTTCAAGAGGGCCCGGGTGGCGGTACTGCCAGACGGCGATCAGATTGTCTTTCTCAAGATGATGGACTGCGCCTTCTACTTGGAACTGTTTAAGGCCAAAGAGGAATCTCCCATACCGCCGGCTGCCAACGATGGCTACAATTTTCCCTCGGTGCGTCAAATCGGGTTTAAAGTTGACAGCGTAGATGCTAAGCTGGCGGAAATGGGCGAGGACGCCAAAATCACGCTCGGCCCTTTTAATTTTGAAGATTACATTCCGGGGTGGCGCACAGTTTGGCTTGCCGATCCGGACGGCAATATTGTGGAAATCAGCCAGGGATTCGCCGATGAAGATAACCCACCGCCGCTGGAGGAATAGGGTTTGTAAAGAATTGTAGCGAGGCAGGTTAAAAAAGGCTGCCACCAGAGTATGCTAGGGGAAGGCGGAAGTTAACGTCAGGCGACTTGGTACAGGAGGATATGAAGTGATGTCCGAAAACAGGGGAGGAGAAACTTCTCCTGCAAGCGAAAAGCCGGTCGTGGCTGCCCACGGCAATGAGAGGCTGACTTTTTTTAGTGACGGTGTTTTTGCGATCACCATCACTCTGCTAGTCCTGGAACTGAAGGTGCCCCACATTGCAGGGGGGCCTGATGTTGGAGCGGAACTGGCAGATCAGCTGGCGGATTTACTGCCGAAATTTATCAGCCATATTATGAGCTTTTTCGTGCTGGGCATTTACTGGGTGGCTCATCACAACATATACATGTACATCATCCGCCACAACCACACGCTGCTCTGGCTGAACACCCTGTTTCTGATGTGCGTGGCGTCTATCCCCTTTCCCACAGCACTGCTGGGCGAGTACCCCGACCAGCAAATCTCGGTGCTGGCTTATGCGGGCGTGCTGATTGTAACTGGAATCGTGCTAGACTTGATTTGGTGGTACGCCACAACTCACAATCTGGTCAATGAGGGGACAGATAAAGAGTTCATTGCTTTCGTACACACCTTCAACCGGATAGCGCCCGCCTGCTATCTAGGGGCGATTGCTGTTTCTTTCTTGAACCTGAACCTGGCAAAATTAGTCTTCTTTGCGGTAGCCGCTTTCTACATTCTGCCCAACCCTCTATACCTGCGGCACTACAAAAAGATGTCCAAACGTTTCAACGAATAAACATCCCAAAGGGATGGCAGACGCTCAAAGACAGTTGGGGAATGTGATACACTTACTGTAGTTTTGGAGGCCCTTTAGTGGAGCGCGTGAATTTTTCCTTCTCGGACACGATAGGTGGCTACGTCACTTACTTTAACCGCGCTGAGAAAGCCTTTGGCATCAAGACCTCAGATGGGCGGGAATATAAGGCTTACCTGTCCCCGACAACTTGGGGGCGAATCGCCCAAAATTTGGAAGAGGGGTACATTGACGCTACGCAGCGGTTTAACGAATTGTTAACACCGGGCCAGCACGTTTTTGCCTATGGGGTCTTTTACCCAAAAGGGGACGGGTACAAGTTTGAAGTCAAATCGATGATATTTCCGGGTGACGCCCCCGGCAAATACCGGCACGAAGAACAGGATTGGTGGGTCAAGCAAGTGCGATCGCTAGCCGACTCGTACCTGAAATGGCAGTTTAACTACCCGAATGAGGCGATTGACTATGGGGAATACCGCACATTCCTCAACCTGGCCGGCAGCAAAAAGCAGGACGACTTCCTGCAAGAAACCGACACCATTTCCCGCTTGGTGTACGGGTTTGCTTCCGCCTTTATGATGACCGGCGAAGACCGCTTCCTGGAAGGCGCAGAAAAAGGCACGGAATACCTGCGCGACCACATGCGGTTTTACGACCCCGATGAAGACCTGATTTACTGGTATCACGGCATCAAGGTAACGGGAAAACGGGAGCAAAAACTGCTGGTATCGGAGTTTAGCGACGATTACGACTGCATTCCCGCCTACGAACAAATATACGCCCTAGCCGGCCCGATTCAAACCTACCGGGCGAGCGGCGATCCGCGCATCCTTAAAGATGCCGAGATGACCATCGATTTGTTTAACAAATTCTATTTAGATAAAGAACTCGGCGGCTATTTTTCCCACATCGACCCCATCACCCTTGACCCCCGCGCGGAATCCCTCGGTCACAACCGCGCCCGCAAGAACTGGAACTCTGTGGGCGACCACGCACCGGCGTACCTGATCAACTTGTATCTGGCAACTGGTGAAAAGGCATACGCCGACATGCTGGAGTACACCTTCGACACCATTGAGGCGTATTTCCCGGACTACGAAAACAGCCCGTTTGTCCAGGAAAAATTCATGGAAGACTGGAGCGCCGACCAAACCTGGGGCTGGCAGCAAGACCGCGCCGTTGTCGGCCACAACCTGAAAATTGCCTGGAACCTGATGCGGATGCAAAGCCTGACGCCCAAAGACAAGTATGTGGCTTTTGCTGAAAAAATTGCCGCACTGATGCCGGATGCTGGCAGCGACCGGCAGCGCGGCGGCTGGTACGATGTGGTAGAGCGCGTCAAGCACGAAGGAGAAGATTTCCACAGCTTTGTCTGGCACGACCGCAAAGCTTGGTGGCAGCAAGAGCAAGCGATTTTAGCTTACCTGATCCTGCACGGTTTGTTCAAGAAAGAAGAATACTTGAAGCACGCCCGCGAAGCTGCTGCCTTCTACAACGCCCACTTCCTCGACCATGACGACAGCGGGGTGTACTTCAATGTGCTGGCAAATGGGCTGCCTTTCTTGATGGGAACTGAACGCTTCAAAGGCAGCCACTCGATGAGCGGCTATCACTCAATGGAGCTGTGCTACCTGGCTGCGGTTTACACCAATTTGCTGATTACCAAGCAGCCGATGGACTTCTACTTCAAGCCGGTGCCGGGCGGATTTAAGGACAGCATCCTGCGGGTGTCGCCAGATATCCTGCCACCGGGAAGCATTAAGATTGGTGCTTGTGAAATTGACGGACAGCCCTATACCGACTACGACGCTGACGCCCTGACGGTGAAGCTGCCAGACACCAAAGAGCGCGTGAAAGTCAAGGTCACTATTGTCCCACAATAGCTGGGAAAGCAGTCGGGCGATAGCCTTCTCTTGAAGAGAGGGCTATTGCCGTCACTGCAAACTTACAACTGTAGGGGGATGCCGCACTCTCCTACTTTTATATATATGGTTCGCCAATCTATCGAGAATAAAGATGGACATTAAGATCAAAAAGGTCGAAGAAATAAACGTGGTCGAGTTGGCCGGTGACATAGATGCAAGTACGGCACCGCCGGTGCAAGAGAAGGTTTTGCCGCTGGCCGAACCGCAGGCCAAGATCCTGATCGATATGAGCAAAGTTCCTTTCATGTCTAGTGCCGGTTTGCGGGTGCTGCTGTCGGTACACCGGCAGGCGACTGCCAGAGAGGCCCAACTGGTACTGGTGGGGCTTTCAGAAGAGATACAAGACACCATGTCCGTTACCGGATTCCTGGAATTTTTTACGACTTGCGATACTCAGGAGTCAGGATTAGAAGCGCTTAAAAATGCGTGAATAATTCTTGTGGATGAACTTGGATATTTTTCATAATTAATCGGGGTAACTCCCCGCTTAATCTTTCATTAAAAGGGTATGTAATGGAGCGAATAGACAGTCAACCCACACACAAATACGGCGACTTCAAGCTGCGGAGGGGGCGGCCCCTTCCTTTCGGTGCCAACATCGTGCCCGGTGGCGTCAACTTCTCGATTTTTTCCAGTTACGCCACATCTTGCACGCTGGTGCTGTTCCAAAAGCACGCTTCCGAACCAATGGCGGAAATTCCCTTCCCGGACGAGTTCCGGATTGGGAATGTCTTCAGCATGATCGTCTTCGACCTGGATTACGAAAACATCGAATACGGCTACCGCATGGACGGGCCTTTCAATCCTAAGGAAGGGCAGTGGTTTGACTCCAGCAAAGTTCTCATGGACCCCTACGCCAAACTGATTGGGGGGCGGGACATTTGGGGAAAAACTCCAGACTGGAGCGACATCTACCACCACCGGGCTCGCATTGCCTTAGACGATTTTGACTGGGAAGATGACCGCCCTCTGGAAATCGATCCGGAAGACCAGATTATCTACGAAATGCACGTCCGCAGCTTTACCCGCCACCCTTCCTCCGGGGTGAAGCATCTGGGCACTTTTGCGGGCATCAGGGCCAAAATTCCTTACCTCAAGGAACTGGGCGTCAATGCTATTGAATTGATGCCGGTGTACGAGTTTGATGAATTTGAAAACAGTCGGCCCAACCCCGTCAAACCGGGTGAAATGCTGTTGAATTACTGGGGCTACAGCACCGTTGGCTTCTTTGCCCCCAAAGCCGGTTACGCCGCTACCGGCAAGCTGGGGATGCAGATGGACGAGTTCAAAACCCTCGTCAAAGACTTGCACAGAAACGGCATTGAAGTCATTCTCGACGTTGTTTTCAACCACACAGCGGAAGGCAACGAGAACGGTCCCTATATCTCTTTCCGGGGGATTGACAACAAAACCTACTATATGCTAACCCCGGACGGTTACTATTTCAACTTCAGCGGTTGCGGCAATACCCTCAACTGCAACAACCCAATTGTGCGCAATATGGTGCTCGATTGCCTGCGCTATTGGGCGGCTGAGTATCACATTGACGGCTTCCGCTTTGATTTGGCTTCCATTCTGGGGCGCGACCCCTGGGGCGCACCTCTGCAAAACCCCCCACTGCTAGAAACTTTAGCCTTTGACCCGATTCTGGCGAAGTGCAAATTAATTGCCGAAGCGTGGGATGCCGGCGGACTTTATCAGGTGGGCTCTTTCCCCGCTTTCGGGCGCTGGGCGGAGTGGAACGGCAAGTACCGCGACAGCATTCGCAAATTCCTCAAAGGGGATGGCACGGTTGGGGATATCGCCCAGCGGCTGCAGGGTTCGCCGGACTTGTATGCGTGGGAAGGTCGCGGACCGGCAACATCGATTAATTTCATCACAGCCCACGACGGTTTTACGCTGATGGATTTGGTTTCCTACAACGGCAAACACAACGAAGCCAACGGCGAAAACAATAACGACGGCACTAACGATAACGACAGCTGGAATTGCGGTTGGGAAGGCCCGACCGACGCTCCGGGAATCAACGCCCTGCGCAAGCGGCAGATGAAAAATGCCGTGGCAATTCTTATGGTGAGCCAGGGAGTGCCGATGATTCTCATGGGAGATGAAGTGGGGCGCACCCAGCACGGCAACAACAACACCTACTGCCACGATAATGAACTCAACTGGCAGGACTGGAACCTGTTAAAAACCAACGCCGATCTCTTTAAGTTTTTCAAGCACTGCATTGCCTTCCGCAAGGCTCACCCGGTGCTGAGAAACCGCCACCACTTCCAGAATCGGGATTATGCCGGCAGCGGTTATGCTGATATTACCTGGCACGGCACCCAAGCCTGGAACGCTGACTGGTCTCCTTCCAGCCGCACCCTGGCGTTTATGCTGTGCGGCAAACACGCAAAAGCCGCTACGGTGACGGATAATTATATCTATGTCGCCATGAACATGCACTGGGAGAGCCACTGGTTTGAAATACCGGGCTTGCCACCAGGGATGCAGTGGCGCGTGTTTGCCAACACCGGCGCTCCCTCACCGGAGGACAGCTGGGAACCAGGTCAGGAGCAGGTGCTCGACAACCAGCACGGATTGCTCTTGGGCGACCGATCTGTGGTAATTTTGGTAGGCAAATAAAGTGTGAGGGTGAAGCGTGAAGTGCCTTAAATTAATGGCGTTGCATATTCTGGGCATGAAGAACCCCACCCCCCAACCCCCTCCCCGAAAAGCGGGGAGGGGGAGAAAGAGAAGGGGGTTTTGGTGAGATCGTCTTGTCTTACTGCAACGCCAAATTAATCACTTCACCTTTCTCTTAATATTTTTCATGGCACTGTTTTCGCACAACTGACAGCAAACCGCGTAACAACTAACTATGGCTTTCAACGCAACGCTAGATACGTCTATTCCTGGAATCGCTAAAATCACCTTGGCTGGAGATCTGGATGCCAGCACAGCGCCGGTGTTCAAAGAGGCGGTGGAAAAAGCCGCTACCGAGAATCCGAAGCGCCTGGTACTGATGATGGAAGAACTGGACTATATGGCCAGTGCCGGTCTGCGGATACTGATGTTCGCTAAGCAAAAAATGAGTGAGGATACGGACATCTATATGATTGGCGCTCAGGAGACGGTAGAGGGCACTATAGAAAAGACGGGTTTCAACACAGCTGTGATTATGCTCAAGGAGTATGACGCTTCGCAAATAGAAAGCGTCTAGTCGGTCAACTCATCCCGGAAATGACAAAAAACCGGGTTTCTTAAAGAAACCCGGTTTCTGGAAGACCTGTCCCTCACTGGCGACTTCTGCTATTAGCCCCAAGGTTTGTAGTAGGGCTTTAGCCCCAAGGTTTGTAGTAGGGCTTTAGCCCCAAGGTTTGTAGTAGGGCTTTAGCCCCAAAGTTGCTTTAGCCCCAAAGTTTGTAGTAGGGCTTTAGCCCCAAAGTTTGTAGTAGGGCTTTAGCCCCACAACTTGCCGGCGGGCTGAGAGTGATTCTGGCGATTCAGGGTGCTGGTAAATACATCTGCTCAATTCCAGCGTCAAGTGTGCGTCTCACTTTTATCACCCCCTCACCCCCTCCCCGCCCACAAGGGTAGAGGGGGAGTAATAAGAGGATATGTGGTAGATTTGCGTGCAGTGAGATGCTGCCTATCTTGAGTGAAATAGGTCAGGACAAGACCAATCAAACACAGTTTACTTAGTTGATAATTTTGGCATTTGGCTATGCAACCTTTAACCGTACCCGGAACCCTAGACTCTTTGAAATTGATCGCGGACTATGTGCTGGCTGCTGCTAAAGAAGCCGGTTTGGATAAGAAAGCCTCCTATAACCTCCGTCTGGCGGTAGATGAAATCGCCACCAATATTATTATGTACGGCTACGAGCCAGCTGGGATTGAAGGGACAATAGACTTGCAAGCCCAGATGGACGACCGGGCCCTGACAATCGTCCTCGAAGATACGGCTACAGCCTTCGACCCCTTCGAGAAATTGGCCCAGGAGGAGATGCTCGTAGACCAGCCACTCGAGCAGAGACATACGAATGGCGGTCTGGGAATTTACCTGACCATTCAGGGGGTTGATAAATTCATGTACGAACGTTTCGCCGACCGTAATCGAAATATTTTTGTAGTGAATAGACCGGCTCTTTAAAGCAAAAAGGACAGGGGGACATGCCAAAAATTTTCCTGTTTCCTGAAACTTTACATACAATTACCGCGACCTGCCGCGATAAAATTGAGGCTATCGCCCACAAAAGAGGTAACACCTATGGAAGCTGAAAACAGCCAGCTGCTCCTCGCTGTCGGCAGCGAAATCAATCCCGATGTCCTGTGCCGGTATTTGCAAGAGCTTGGCTATAAAGTTTCAGTCGCACAAGACGGAGAGCAGACTTTGAAACTGCTCGAGGAGAATCCGGTGGATTTGGTGCTCCTCGACATTCAGACGCCCGCGCTAAAGGGACTTGAGCTGCTCGAGCAGATAAAACGTGCGGATGCGCTGCACCAGCGCCCCATACTGGCGCTGGGGGGTGCAAATGCCAGTGAAACGGTGGAAAAAGCGCTCTGCATGGGCGCAGAAGACTTCTTGCTCGCCCCCTTCACGCCTCAGTTGCTAAAAGCCCGCATCCGTGAGTGCCTGGAAAAACAGCTGCTGCGCGACGAGGTGCGATCGCAGTCGCTGAAACTGGCAGCCCTGGAAAAGCTAGCGACTGATTTCACACAAACCATCCTTCCCCTCGGCATTGCCCTGTCGGCGGAAAAAGATTTAGATCGTCTGCTAGAGAGGATTGTACTAGAAGTCAAGGCAATCTGCAACGCTGATATGGGAATTTTATATCAGCGCGGCGAGGATAACTGCCTGAAGTTTGCCATCTTGCGCAACGACTCGCTGAATGCCGCTTGGGGGGGAACCACCGGCTACGAGATTACCTTACCCCCCGCGCCCCTTTTCGGAGCCGACGGCAAACCCAATCACACTTTTGTCGCCGCCTATGTCGCCGCTACCGGCACCTCAGTCAACATTCCCGATATGTACCTGACCGAGGGTTTTGACTTTACTGAAAACAAAGCCTACGACACAAAAGACGGCTACCATTCTGTCTCCTGTCTAGTCGTACCCCTGAAAAATAATGCCGGTGAAGTCATCGGCGTCGTGCAACTGGTCAACGCCCAGAACGCGACAACCGGCGAGATTGTCCCCTTCAGTTCCTACCAGCAGCAAGTGGTGGAATCTCTCGCCTCACAGGCATCCGTCGCCCTCAGCAACCAGCTGCTGCTGGAAGCCCAAACAAAGCTGATCAAAGGCCAGACAGACTTAGAAATTGGTCGCAAGATTCAGGGGGATTTCTTCCCAGAAACCCTGCCGCAGCCAGCCGGCTGGGAAATCGCCGCCCGCTTCTATCCCGCTCGCCAGGTTGCGGGAGATTTCTACGATGCCTTTACAATGGTCAATGACACCCGCGTCGGTTTAATCATCGCTGACGTCTGCGACAAAGGGGTTGGCCCGGCGATGTTTATGGCCCTTTTGCGCAGCTTGCTGCGGGTTCTCGCCCAACAGACCTATTCTTTGGACTTGTTGAAAGGCTTTGGCGATGAAAGCCCCCGCAAGTCTCGCCCGGAAGATCCAGCCCAAAAGAAGATTCTGCTGAGAATCGGTGCCCTGGCGCTGAAAAAGGCGATGGAGATCACCAATAATTACATGATAGACAATCACAGCCGGATGAATATGTTTGCCACCATGTTTTTTGGGGTGCTAGATCCGGCGACTGGTTTGTTGCTCTACATTAATGCCGGACACGAGTTTCCGGTTATCTGCGGTGCGAATGGCATCAAAAAGCG
>JALOOK010000436.1 GCA_025454445.1 Oscillatoria sp. Prado101
CACTGTCGCGAATGGGCTGAATAAGCCGGTAAAACATCTCTTCTTCTGGAAAAATGACGTTTTCTAAGCCTAAGTTGCGGGCAATCGGCTCGAATTTATAGTAGCTTTGCGGAGTCTGAACCAGCCCAACTCTCTGATCTTGAAAAAAGCCCGCCGTGCGCGTGATAAAGTTCCTGGTAGGAATAAAATCCGCATCAAAAACAGCAATCAGTTCCCCACTGGTTTTGGTGAGGGCGTGGTTTAAATTTCCCGCTTTGGCGTGCTGGTTGTCCGGTCGCGTCAGGTACTCACAGCCCAGTTCTTCCGCTAGACGCTGCATTTCCGGACGCCGGGTGTCATCGAGAAGATATATTTTTTTGTGCGCGTATTCTAAAGCTTGACAGCCGACAATAGTGCGCCGTAAAATAAACGCATCTTCATTATAAGTCGGAATCAAAATATCGAATGAGGGCGCAAATTTACCACTCTTGACAGCTGGCTCCAGCAGGTCAGCCTCGCTGTGCCGGTCTTTGACTGTCACTACTAAACACAGCTGGATGAGGGTCATCAGTACCGTCACCATTTCTAGGAAAAATAACCCCAGACTGAAGACGCCATTGAGTGGGGTGGCGAGATTCAGGGTTGAAAGCGTCCGCCACAGGGCGTAGCGAATCGTGAGCGCCAGCATTATCCCCACCAAGATAAACCCCGCCGTCGTCCGGGGCTTAGGGGAAATTTTTGTGAGCGCATTGGCGAGCAGAAAAAGTGCAACGGCGAATGCTAGTAAGTATTCGCCGGCAACCGGCGGCGCTTGCAGCAACAGGGGCGGGTTTTCTTGCCATACACGCAATTGGGCAAAAATATGACTGATCGTTTTTTCCCCTGCAAACCACGCCCCAGCAATGCCGGTGGCCAAAAAGGCAGTGGCCAGCGTGACTATAGTTGCGACTTGTAGTTTTTGTCTTTTGCCTGGGTGAGGGTTCCCCAAGCTTGGGCTGTTAAACTCTGAATTTGTCATTGATACGTTGCCTGAAAGGTATAGTTTGCCGTCGGCGGAGTCAGAACAAAGGGTTCTTCTGCCGGCGCTGTCTATCTAACTCCCGCCCATTTTACATTGATTAGCAATTTTTGCAACCCCCACTAAACTCCCACAAAGGCGGGAATTGCGCACAACTATGAAAGAAACCGGGTTTCTGGTTCTGGAACGAGGGTTGAAAGTCTTGACTGCTGGTTCAGAAACCCGGTTTCTTGGGAAGCGTCCCATTTGTCTGGGACTTACGCATGACATTTGGCGCGGGCGATTGCAACAGGAGGGCGACGAGGGGCTCACCGGCACCGGTCAAATTTTGAGGGGCGGTGGTAAAATGGGCTTGCTTTTCCGTTGAAAGTCGGCGGAGCCGACAGATTGCGTTCCCAGCTGCCTGGCTGGGAACGAGAGAAAGAGACTGTTAGCGAATTCGTGAGGGGTTAGAGACGGGTGAGAGGCGGGTTTTTTGGCCTTAGGGCTGTGTGGCACAGGTTTTGGGTGAACCCGCCCCTACTGGGAATCCCTATTTTTCGGCACCGATGACATCGATTGGGGTATAACCCCCCATTGATTCGATTGCAGCTTTAGCCAGCTGGCTGGCAAAGCTTTTACATATCGCAACATAATGGATTGGTTTCTCCGTAGTTTAACCTAGTTTATATAAAATTCTTGTAATTTAGCTTCAAAAATCAGTTATTTTACGCATAAGCTAGTCAGTGGGCACAGGTTTCAGGCTCTCAAAAGGCAATTGTCAGCAAACGCAGCCCTCCTTAAGGCTGATCTCCGTTCATTCTCAAGGGGTAGGGAGCGGGTGCCTGACGCCCGCAGAGGGCAGGAAACGAGCCTGAGAAAGGAGGCATCCCACTCAGGCTCTGGAAATTGCTCGCCAAGCGAGAGGTCAGCAGCACCCAGCCCTTGCAAAAACATATCTTTCGCGGTAAAATTGCTGAATAAATCTGTATGCGTAGCGCCAAAGGGGCGAACCCCAAAGCTATCGCGCCGGCTGATGTCACCAGCCGGCGCTTCCGCCCGCAAGGCAAAGCCGCAAGCTCTCCCCTTTACAGCAAAACAGCAGTCTCCCGAGTGCCAGACTGCCCCAAGCAAAAACACTCGCCAATAATCTTTCTTTAGAATGAGGACACAGGAGCGAGAAAATGCGAATATCTTAGCAGAACTAAAGTGTGATAATAAGCTGTGTCGCTAGCCATCAGATCCCATGAATAATGTGCCTCTTCTTGAGAAAATAAATGATTGCGTTCTCGTCGTTGATGACTCTCCAGATAATGTGTTGCTGATTCAGACAATTCTGGAAGAAGAGGGATACGAAATTATCACCGCCGAGAATGGCAGTTCCGCCTTGGCCCTGATTCAAAAGTCCCCACCGGATTTGGTGCTGCTCGACGTGATGATGCCGGGGATGGATGGCTACGAAGTTACCCGGCGCATCCGTGGAAATACTAAATTGCCGTTCATACCAATTTTGCTGATCACAGCCTATGACCAGTCCAGTTTGGTGCAGGGATTGGATATGGGGGCAGATGACTTCATCCGCAAGCCGGTGGAACTAGATGAACTGCTGGCGCGGGTGCGCTGCCTCCTCAGGCTCAAGCACAGCATTGACGAGCGCGACCAAATGGCTCGCCTGCGAGAAGATTTTGTCTCTCGACTCACCCACGATTTGCGCACGCCCTTAGTCGCTGCAGATAAAATGATTGGCTTGCTACAGGGGGGCGCTATGGGAGAAATCTCGCCGGCTTGCTCGGAAGCCCTCACCACTATGGCTCGCAGCAACCAAAACCTGCTGAAAATGGTGAATACCCTGCTGGAAGTGTACCGCTATGAAGCCGGTCGGAAAAGCCTGAACTTTTTTACCGTTGACCTGCGGGAGCTGATCTGTGAGGTGGCAGAAGAATTGGCTCCTTTGGCGAGCGCCAAAAGTCTGACTCTGAAATTAGACCTGGCTGAGAGTGCGGGCAATAGCGATGGCAAAATTTGCACCGCAGTCGGAGATCGCCTGGAACTCCACCGGCTGATCACCAACTTGGTGGGAAATGCCATCCAATTCACAGATGCCGGTGTGGTGGAAATCCGCCTGAAAGCTGCGCCTCCCCCCCCAGCCGCTCACCTCACCAACAGGAGTGTTCCCTGGGTGGCAATTGAGGTAGAAGACACTGGACAGGGCATCGCTGCGGCAGATCGGGAGCGGATATTTGAACGCTTCCTTCAGGGGAAAAACAAACGCTCGGGCAGTGGTTTGGGGCTGCACCTGTCTCGGCAAATAGTGGAAGCCCATCAAGGAACCATCGAGGTGATGTCTGAGTTGGGTAAAGGTAGCTTGTTCGCTGTCCGCTTGCCAACTAAGCAGGTTGTCTAGCGGGGCTGACTGTGGAGAAACGCTTTCACCGCAGCTTGAGTCTGGGTGGGAATCTCTTTTGTCAGGCGTATCGGAAATGCCGCTGTGGGAGCTCAGATGGGTGCCTGCAATCACACCGGCAAGCCATTTGGGAAAGGGCAGTTTGGCCAAACCTGCAATCTGTTTGCCGATCCCAGGGGTGGCAAATTAAATGCGCAATATCTTAAATACTTGCATCCGAACATAACTAGCAACTTGAGTTATAGCACTAGCCAATTATAGCGGTTTTCATCTGAGTGAGGTACTGAGAAACCCGGTTTCTTTAAGAAACCGGGTTTCTGGCATGTATAGCAGTATGCACGCTCGGTGAGGACATTAATGGCATGGGGCATGGGGCATGGGGCATGGGGGCATGGGGCATGGGGCATGGGAAAGACTCACAGCTTTTGCCCAATTCGATGATGCCCAATTCGATGATGCGATGATGCCATGCATGCGTTCTGGCCCATGTCTTAACCTAAGTGGCTACTGCTATACCTCTAGAGACATGTCATACCCATTCACCCATTTTTGGAATTGCCTGACAGAAAAGCATCTGGCAAAGCATCAGGCGTTTTACCAATACTGTTTGGCACCGATTGCCCCCTTTGCACCGGGCAGGGAAGGAGGGTGAGGAGGCTGGCATTGGCAGGTTTCTCACTCACCAAGGGGGGAACGGCCCTTCGTCAGGGGCAAAGGGCTGTTCGCTGTCAAAATCTTTATGTTTTCTTTAATTTTATCCCTAATAAGGAAGAAGCAAGAAGGAAAAAAGCTTCACCCCCTCGCCCCATCTCCCCCTACCCCTCCATCCCCCTGTGCCAAATCCCAAATCTGAAAAACAAGCCCCCGAAAGAGTGGGCAAGAAGAGGCGGGATCATTGCCCAGACTGGAAAGAGAGGGCGGGCGTCCTAGCCCGCCCTACAACAGAGTATTCCTGAGAAGTAGATGCACCCCATAGCAGGGGTCACTTCCCTCTACCCATATCACTTGCAGGCGGTGAAGATCAATCTGGGGTGCTTCGGGAGTTTTGTCTGCCGATTCTTCCCAAAATCGTTAAAAATAGAAAAAGGGTGCATTGCGTCATGTTTGCGGATTTGATTCTATTTAGCCTTGCTCCTCGGCCAGTGTTCGTTGGCCCTGCTGTTAGTATCGTAGAGCCAGCCTCTCCAGAGGTTCTCACGG
>JALOOK010000437.1 GCA_025454445.1 Oscillatoria sp. Prado101
CCGGCGCTTGCACCGCTCCAGCTTTAGCAGAAAATTCTCAAACAAACCCTCACCTGGCAAAGAGATTTTTCATAAACATTTGTAAACTGATAAGAAGCGCTATGCCAATTTCATATTTCTTTAAGGAGTTTCATGAAGCTACTGATGACTGCCGAGCGCTCCTGCCTGATTGGCCATATTGCGGCAATGGCCTTTGGACTGGCTGGGCTGCTGCTGGTACTGCCCCATCCCGAATTTATCGTCAGCTTGTCTCCCGCAGGCCAAACCCTTTTCCAGTGGGGTATGGCTGGGGGTGGGGTAGTCCATATCATCTTGGGCGCGGCAGCGGTGGCGATTTATGCCTACCGGCAGCTGGGGCTGCGGCTGTGGCTGACGTTCATGGTACCGGCGGTTTTCCTATCTCTGAGCAGCGAACTGCTGGGGACCAGCACCGGCTTTCCCTTTGGCCACTACCACTACCTGAGTGGCTTGGGCTATAAAATCGCCGGTTTGGTGCCCTTCACCATTCCCCTATCTTGGTTTTATGTCGGACTAGCGTGCTATCTTCTGGCCCGTGCCGGTTTGCAGAGAGCCGGCATCCCCGGTTGGGCACGCCAAATTGGCGCGATTGCCCTGGGTGCCGTACTGCTCACAGCCTGGGACTTCGTGCTCGACCCAGCCATGAGCCAAACCGCCTTTCCTTTCTGGGAATTTCAGGAAACGGGCGCATTCTTTGGCATGCCCTACCGCAACTTGGCGGGGTGGCTGGGCACCGGCGCACTGTACATGAGCGTGGCTGCCTTGCTGTGGGGCAAGACTCCGATTGCACTGTCTCGCTCCCAACTAAATTTACCCCTGACCATTTATTTGGTAAACTTTGCCTTCGGTGCCATTATCACCGTGGTCGCTCTCGACGCCCGGTTCTGGATTCCCACCGCCCTGAGCGTGCTGCTGGGCGTGGTTCCCGCCGTGGCTCTCTGGTGGGTGGCCAAACCGGCTCCCACAGTCAGCGCTCCGGAAAAAGCCGCCGTAGTAGATACTAAAATCCCGGTGGCACCGCTGTAAATTGGGCATTGCATATTCCGGGAATTAACCCGGCACCCCAACCACCCTCCCCGCACGCGGGGAGGGGAAGAAAGATGTGGGGGTTTCGAGACAAGTATCCCAGAAACAAGAAACCCGGTTTCTCTACCCCAAACACCAAGAATTGACCAGCGCTCCATCGCAGTTCTAAATGATTTGTGAAATTCTCTCTCTTTTATTAACGGAAGCGCTTGAAACCTCTGGGTGTGGCTAGAAACCGGGTTTCTGAAAGAAACCCGGTTTCTCAGCTTTCACGCTCTATATTTACTCACAAATAAAATTACCCCCCTCCCACACAATTGACTGAGACATTAATCAGTGGACTGCCCCTGGGATTGCTGCTGCTCCAGCTGCCGGCAGTCGCTATTTTACTTTCGCGGTTGCTAAAAGGGCCGAGCCGCAAGCCTCCCGTAGAACCCCAACCCCCAACCCCAGACTTGCAGGGCGCAGTCAGTGTAGTGGTGCCCACTCTCAATGAGGCTGAGCGAATTGGCCCAACTCTGGCCGGTTTGAGCAAGCAAAGCTACGAAGTCCGGGAAATTATTGTCGTGGACAGCCGCTCCCGAGACGGCACCCAGGAACTCGTAAAAGCTGCCGGTTCCAAAGATCCCCGGTTTCGCTTAATTGAGGACGATCCTTTGCCCCCAGGCTGGGTGGGTCGCCCTTGGGCGCTGCACACCGGCTTCACGCACAGTTCCGAGGCCAGTCAGTGGGTTCTGGGCATTGATGCCGACACCCAGCCCCATCCCGGTTTGACTGCCGGTTTAATAAAAACTGCTCAGGCGGAAGGGTATGACATGGTTTCCCTATCGCCGCAATTTATACTCAAATATCCGGGTGAACTGTGGCTGCAACCCGCACTCTTGCTGACGCTAGTTTACCGGTTTGGCCCCACCGGCACGAGCAGCAGCGGCCCGGAACGGGTGATGGCCAATGGCCAGTGTTTCCTGACGCGGCGGTCGGTTCTGGCGCAGCTGGGCGGCTACAGCAGCGCCAGCAGTTCCTTTTGCGATGACGTGACGCTGGCGCGGAACGCAGCGGCGCAGGGTTTTAAGGTCGGCTTCCTCGATGGGGCGAAGCTGCTGAAAGTGCGGATGTACGAGGGCGCAGCTGAGACTTGGCGGGAGTGGGGGCGCTCGCTCGACCTCAAGGACGCTTCCTCTCCCGAGCAGATTTGGGGGGATTTGTGGTTGCTTTTGGCAGTTCAGGGAATGCCTGTGCCGGTCGCCCTCAGTTTTCTGCTGTCTCCAGAACTTTCTTTTTCCCCCTCTCCCCCTGTCTTCTTATTAGAGTTGAATTTATTTCTGCTGGCGGTTCGGTTTGCTTTGAATTTTGCCATCGCCCCGTCTTATGACCGCACTCAAGCTCGCGCCGGCTGGGTGTTCTGGCTCTCTCCTCTAGCCGATCCGCTGGCGGTGCTGCGAATTTTCCTCTCTGCTATCCGGCGACCAACTCAGTGGCGCGGGCGAAATTATGGGTGAAATAATGGCGTTGCATTATATGCCATAAAGATGATGTGGATTACCTGAAATCATTCGTCATTTGTGCGGCGCTAAATTAACAGCTTGCAGGGGGTTAACATACAACTCAAAGATTTTAGTTGATATTCGATTGGACAGGGAAAGGTTAGGACAAGAAAAGCTGGGGAGCTGGGGAGCTGGGGAGCTAGGCAGCAGGGGAGACCCGGACGCAGGAACCTGGATCTGTCTGGGATGTCCCAATGTCCTTGAGTAGCATCGCTTACTGCCGCCTGCCGGTGTGGCCCAACCACTGCCGCCCGCCGGTGTGGCAACACTGGGTAGGTAGTTCGATGGAGGGGGGTACGCTATATATAGCGTTTGTGCGTAAGTCCTGACAGATTGAACTTTTCCTGGACAGTTTGCACACAAACTAACCATAATCTCCTAAACCTGTGTTTGTGTCAAGGAAAATTTAGACAAAATAAAATGTGATTGCCATGTTACACTGGGGGTGAAATTTAACGGACAAACTAGAATGTCCCAGTTCGAGATGAAAAATTTCTGGAAGTTTGCGATCGCTTTTCTGATAGAGCTATCGCTGTTCTGCGGCGCTGCCTACGGGCAGGGCATGCCAGTGCCAGCGGGGAGCCGCAATGAAACCTTTACGGTGGCTCCAGCTCCCGAAGTTGAATCGTATTTAGCGAAAATACGCGGCGACAAAACTGCTCTGCGCAACTTCTTGCAGCAGATGCCAAAAGGCGCAGACCTGCACTCACACCTCAGCGGCACCGCCAGTCCCGGCAGGCTGCTAGAGCTAGCGGCGGAATCGACAGAGTATCGCTATCTAGTGCGTGTGCCCAATAATGAATCTGACCTGTCCGACAGTGATATCGGCAAGGCCTATGCTTTTGTAGCAGTACCGCAAAAAGCGGAGGTTCCCAAGGAGGATAAAGCGACTTTGGTGCCGGTTGCGACTCTTCTAAATCCGCAAACAGACGAACAGCGCCAGCAGCGAGAGGCTTATGAACGCGCTCTGACGATCTCTCCTGACGAATCGAATCCGAATAATGAATTTTTCAATTATATTTTCAGGCGGAATGATTTGGTGACAGGAGACACGGAAATTTTGAAAAAGTTGCTTGCCGACGTGGTATATCAATCCCATGACGAGCACCTCAGCTATGTGGAAATCATGTTCACTCCCTTCCCGAAAATAATCGGTGGTAGCGATGACGATGAATATAAAGTCATCAATCTCGCCACCGCCCGGGACTATGTTAAGAGCCTGATAGCGGTAGTTGAACAAGCCAACCAGAAGTTTCCCGAATCAGAGCGCGTGGTCGTGCGATTCCTGCTGTCGTTCCCGCGCACTCGACCGAAACTTTTCACGCAACTGCCGGTCTCGTTTCAATTGGCCTCCGATCCCGCTCTCGCAGCCCGCGCTATAGCCGGCATTAATTTAGTCGGAAATGAATATTCCGACGACCCGAACATCGGACAGGAAATCGCTCCACCCAACGCGCTCGAAGACTTCATACTCAGCCTGCGCCGCATCTATCCAGGCGTTCGTCTGTCTATACACGCTGGCGAAAACCAAAAATGGGACTGGCACATCCGCGACTCGATTTTATTGGGAGCCGAGCGCATTGGGCACGGGGTAAATCTGGATAAGTTTCCGCGTCCCAACAAAAATTACCAGACCGAGTCCCCCGAAGCTGCCATCATGCGCCGTGAGGGCATTCTCATCGAAGCCTGCCTCACCAGCAATAATTTACTGCTGAAAATACCCTTCAAGGCCCATCCCTTTTTAAAATACTTGCGATCTGGAATTCCCGTCTCTCTGAGCACCGACAATACAGGCGTTTTCAACACCAGCATGACTGAGGAATACGCCCGCGCCGTGGAGAGCCAGCCGGATTTAAGTTGGCGAGAATTGAAGCAGATGGCGCGTTTCAGTCTGGATCACGCTTTTGTGGATGACGACATCAAGGCGCAGCTTGTCAAGCGCTGGGAGGAGCAGATACAGGCGTTAGAAGCCTCTGTAAAATT
>JALOOK010000438.1 GCA_025454445.1 Oscillatoria sp. Prado101
GGCCGCCCAGGAGCCCCACCGCGTGGAATGGCAATGGGTCAGAGGGCATACCGGCCATCCGGGTAACGAGCGTGCCGATCAACTGGCTAATCGGGGCATTGACGCCATGCTCTCCGAAAGGCGCGGAGGTTGAGGATGCGGCAGATCATCCTGGATACGGAAACGACCGGTCTGGATCCGGCCTCCGGGCATCGAGTCATCGAAATTGGCTGCCTGGAACTGCTGGACCGTAAGCTCACGGGCAACCGGTTCCACGTCTACCTGAATCCGGAACGGGAGGTGGATGCGGGCGCCGTGGAAGTGCATGGTCTCAGTACGGATTTCCTCGCGGACAAGCCCCGTTTCACCGATGTGGCCAGGGATAAAACCGCTTTCTAAACGCAGAAGTAGATGGACGGGGATAGAGAAAAGCATGTCCGTGCCGAATATGACTGCTGCTATACCCGATGCCCCATGCCCCATGCCCCATACCCATGCCCTATGCCCCATGCCCCACGCCCTAATTTATGTATCTCAAAACACTGCATCTGCGACAGTTTCGCAACTACCGAGAACAGCAGGTTGAGTTTTTAGCCAGCAAAACGATATTGGTGGGCGACAACGCACAGGGGAAATCCAATCTGCTGGAAGCGGTGGCGCTGCTGGCGACGCTGAAAAGCCACCGAACGACACGCGATCGGGATCTGATCCGGGAGGGGGAAGCCGCCGGCAGCCTTGCCGCTACCCTGGCCCGACAGACGGGGCCGGTGGAGCTGGCCATAACCCTGCGCAGCACCGGTGGCCGCACCTGTGCGGTAAATGGCTCGTGCGTGCGCCGCCAGCTAAAATTTTTGGGCATTTTGAATGCGGTGCAGTTCTCCAGTCTGGACTTGGATCTGGTGCGCGGCGGGCCAGAACACCGGCGCAACTGGCTGGACGCTCTGGTGGTGCAGCTAGAGCCGGTCTACGCTAACTTCTGGCAGGAATACAGCCAAGTTTTGCGCCAGCGCAATGCTTTGTTAAAAAGAATTCACAAGTCAGAAGTCAGGCGTGACAGTGCGGAACTGGCGCTCTGGGACGCCCAGCTGGCTCAGGCCGGCTCCCGGATCGCGCGGCGGCGGTGGCGGGCGATTGAGCGGCTGGCCCCTCTGGCGAGTGTTTGGCACCAGCTGATCAGTGGCAGGACTGAGATGCTGGAAATTAGGTACGCGCCTAATATCGGGGCGGTTTATGATTTGCCGGTGCGCGACGATCTGCAAAAGGTGCGGCAAGCTTTTCTGGAGCAAATCCGCCAAAAAGCGACTGCGGAATTGCACCAGGGCACCAGTTTGGTAGGGCCGCACCGAGATGAAATTGAGCTGATTATTAACGGTACGCCGGCAAGGGCGTATGGCTCTCAGGGACAGCAGCGGACTTTGGTGCTGGCGCTGAAGTTGGCTGAGTTAAAGCTGATTGAAGAAGTGGTGGGGGAACCTCCGCTGTTGCTTCTTGATGATGTTTTGGCTGAGTTAGATCCCTACCGGCAGCAGCAGCTGCTTTCGGTAATCCAGGAGCGGTTTCAGACTCTGATCACTACCACTCACTTGGGGTCTTTTGAGGGAGGATGGTTGAAACAGTCCCAAATTCTCTCGGTTTCTGGGGGAAAAATAGTATAATTGCCGGTGGGTTATTTTATATATAGCGTTTCTCATCCTTTGTGAGGTATGAGAAACCCGGTTTCTTTAAGAAACCGGGTTTCTGGGCTATCCCGCATTTGATCAGCGCCGGCTGACAGTCGGCTCTGCCGACTTTCAGGCGTTCCCAGGCTCTGCCTGGGAACGAGAGTATGCGCCACGGCGCCACGGCGCCACGCCCCATGCCCGCCCCTTAGAATCTGTCTGTTTCTGGTGCCGGCGCTGCCGCACCGGGCTGGTTGAGGAAGAAGTTCTTGGCGGCTTCATTCTGGTAAATGCAGCTGATCTGGGGCGAGCCCTCCAGAGTGCCGGTGAAGCCAAAGGTGTTCATCCGGTTTTTACAGTCGCGCACTTCTTCGGATTTGAGCAGCCCTCTTTGCTCCAGAATGGCCCAGTTATTGGTGCGCAGGACGCAGCCCGGTCGCATGCTGGGCTGAGCTACATAGACATTAAACGGATTGAGGGTCATAAAGATGCGGGCGTCCATAACGACGGCGCTGGCTCCATACTGGATGCAGAGTTCAGGATTTGGCGCACTGCGGTCAATGACTTCGCGGGAGGCGACGTTTTCGGGGCTGAGGTTGGCTGTGGAGCTAAAGGCAATGCCAATGCCAACGCCCAAGACAAAGGTGCCGCCAAACAGTGCCAGGGATGTGTAATTAAAACCGGAATCGCTAGGTTTGCGTTTCATGGTGGGTCAGTAGGCGAGGTGTGTCTTGGAGGGGAGTGAGGATCTCGGTTGCGAGAATTGTAATGGCTCTATTGAGATCCTGGCGCGTCAGGCGCTTTGACGGCAAGTTATAGCGTTTTTCGTCCTTTGTGAGGTACTGAGAAACCCGGTAACTTTGGCGAAACCGGGTTTCTGGCGTGTACTCAGGCCCGGCGTCCCAGGAAAATCGGGGGTGCCGCCCTCTTGCTGAAAATAGGAAGCCATGCTATATTAAGGTGTCTTACATGGGCCGGAAGGCAAGCTCTCGATAGGGCCAGAGCTAGCGGAAAGCAGATAGCAGCAGTTATGAAAGAATCTGAAATCCCCAAAGCCGAGAGCTTAGGAGAGTGGGCTTATCTGGCAATTGAGAAACACTTTGAGAAGACTCTCAAGCATGAAGCGGATGTCCTGAAAGACCGAGATCCGGAACAGCTGCACCAAATGCGGGTGGGGATGCGCCGGTTGCGCTCGGCTGTGACGGGTTTCGCACCGGCACTGGAGTTGCCGAAAGCAGCCCGCGAGAGCAAAATTGCCAAAATCGCCCGCCGGCTGGGGGCGCTGCGAGATTTGGATGTGATGCTGGAAGCGCTGTCGAGCCGGTATAAACCCAGTTTACCCCCAGAAGAACAGGAGGGGCTGGACACGGCTTTAGAGCGGTTGGCCAAAGAGCGGTGTGAGGCTTTCTCACTTGTGCGAGAGACTTTGCACGCCCAACCGTATAAGAAGCTGAAGCAGGCGTTGAAAGAGTGGCTGAAAAAGCCAGTTTATAAGGAAATCGCTCAGATCGAGATTCAGGAGGTGCTGCCAGATTTATTGCTCCCGCAAGTGAGCAGGCTGTTTCTGGAGCCCGGTTGGCTGGTGGGGGTGAAGGTGTTTGAGGCCGAAATTCCGCTGTCTGAGGAGTTGAGGCTGAAAGCTGTTGAGGAGATTTTAGCTTCAAGGGGACGGCTCGTGCACAGCCTGCGCAAGCAAGTGAAGCGGGTGCGCTACCAAATGAGCTTGTTTAGTGGACTCTATGGCCCAAGCTATGCGGCTTGGGTCGAAGAGATGAAGGAGATCCAAGAAGTCTTGGGGGAAATTCAAGACAGTCTGGTTTTGGAAAAGGTGCTGGGGGATGTGCTGGATGAGGGGATTGACAGCGCCCTGCCGGCTCTGGCCCAAAAGCTGGCCCAAACCCGCTGCCAGGCTTGGCAAAAGTGGCAGCCCCTACAGCAGCGCTATCTGAGCCGGGAAACGCGGCTAGCTTTGCGCTGTGAATTTCATAAGCCGCTGGAGGTGTCGGTAAACGGTCAGGTGCGGGCAGTGGCTGAGTCTGCGGATGGGGCAATGAATTAAAAATGAAAAATTAAAAATTTTTAAAGGGTACTTTTTGTTCCTTTGTTGTGCCGGCGGGGCAATTTTTTAGTCGCTGCGGTTTATATAGCGTTTTTCATATTAGCGAGTTACTGAGAAACCCGGTTTCTTAAAGAAACCGGGTTTCTGGGTTGTACTTCATCCAACTGAAAACCGCTATAAATAGCCGGTGCGGCGAGCGAGAGATTGCCGGTGCGCCGGTCCGTACCAGTGTTCTGGGGGCTTTCTGGCAGGCAAGCCGGCGGTCATGGTTAAAGGCTGTCTGGAAAATTTAGTGTCTCGCTAATCAAAGGATTACCTGGATTTTACCTGGGCTGTTTATATTGGGGGCGAGGTTTTCAAACCAGTGTTTCCTGGCTGGGATTTACAGGCATGGGCCCCACTTCCAGAGCGATTCTAGAAACAGCGGCGCACGACGCAAGCGTTGAGCGCAGTTTGCACTACTATTCCAAGGGGGAACCGATTCCCACGAAGTCCCAAGGCGTCTGGCAGGTTTGCAAAGGTCTGGTGCAGCTGAGCACTCTCTATCCGAGTGGTGAAGAGGGGTTGCTGGGTTGGGTTGGGCCTTCAATGTGCTTTGGCCCGTGGTTAACGTTCTTGCACATTTACCAGGCTAAGGCAGTTTCAGATGTGTATTTGATGTGGTTGTCCCAGGCCGAGATAGAAGCTTCGCCCGAGCTGTCTCAGCAGCTTCTGCCGCAACTGAACCGCCGGCTGCGGCAAATGGAAGCTTTGTTGGCGATTTCGGGACTGCGGCGGGTGGAGGATCGCTTGCACCAGCTGCTAGTGCTCCTGAAGCAGGAAATTGGCCAGCCGGTGGCGGGAGGAACTCGTGTGGGCGTTCGCCTGACGC
>JALOOK010000038.1 GCA_025454445.1 Oscillatoria sp. Prado101
CCCCCCTCTCCCACAAGGGGAGAGGGGGGAGAAATCGGTTCTTCCAACTACATGGAAAATTGAGCTCAGAGGGATTTGTGTATAAACCGAAGCCCACAAGGGGAGAGGGGGGAGAAAGCGGTTCTTCCAACTTCATGGAAAATTGGGCTCAGAGGGATTTGTGTATAACCCCTAGCCCACAAGGGGAGAGGGGAGAATTCTTTATTTTCCCCCCTCTCCCTTCATGGGAGAGGGGGGGAACGGGGGGTGAGGGTGACAGTCTTTGCTTGCTTCGGGATGCTCCCAAACCGCCCGCCGGCACCCAACATCTGCAGTGTCGGTGGCAAATCTCAATCAATTCCACCTCAGGCGCTGAACTCAAACAAAGTCAAAATTACCACATCATATCCCCCTTGGCGCAACAGAAAGTAGGGTGCGTTCCGCGCCATCCATTCGAGCACACCACATTGTGTGGGCTCGCACTCGCCAAGCACCGCCACAGGGGGAGGTGCGTTCCGCGCCTGCGCGATTTCCCCACACAAATAAGGGATGCGCTCAGGCGGAACGCACCCTACAACTACGCACCCTACTGGAAAAAAACGCCCCGCCGCAAGCATCAATCTCAGGACTTCCGCAGCGACACTTAATTGTGGTGTGGGGTGGGTTACGCTATCGCTAACCTACAGACAAGATAGAGGCTTTGCCTAAGTCCTGAATCTTAAAATTCCGCGCAGGCGGACTTCCTTTGTCGCAGTGAGTTTCAATCGCCAGGATTTTATAGCAATAGACAGCTCAGTAATGGACACGCTTGTCGGAGGGAACGCCATTCCTACGAAGTATAGGCGTAGGGCAGGCGTCTCGCCTGCCCTCAAGGTCTCTGGGACAAGCGAGACGCCTGTCCTACGTCCGTTCCCGTGCGTGGCTACTTCTATACTAACAAAAACGCCCGACTTTAGGAGTCGGGCGTCTGGCAAAAATTCAAAGAACTCGCGAAAATGAATCCCGCTTAATTCGCGGAGAGATGTTCAGTCGCCGGCACAGAAGCCACCGGCTTGGCGTGCGAGACGCTCGCTTGCAGCATCGCGGTGCGGCTGACGGAATTATTCGCCAGAGTGAACAGCGGGTTAGACAGGATACCCGCCAGAGAAGTCGCCACCAGCGCCAGCACCAAACTCACTTGCAAAGGACGCATGCCGGTCAAATTCCAGCGGATTGGCGGATAGTTCTTCACCGCATCAGACATTTCCTGGGGCTCTTTGACCACCATCATCTTGACGACGCGGATGTAGTAGTAAATCGAGACGACACTGGTGATTAACCCCAAGATGACCAAGCCGTAAAGTCCAGCTTGCCAGCCGGCCCAGAACAGATAAATCTTGCCAAAGAAACCGGCGAGGGGAGGAATCCCACCCAAGGAGAGCAGGCAGATGCTCAGTGTTAAGGTAAGCAGTGGGTCTTTTTGATACAAGCCGGAATATTCGCTAATTTGGTCGGTGCCGGTGCGCAGGGAGAAGAGTATCACGCAAGCGAAGCCGCCCAGGTTCATAAACAGGTACACCAGCAGGTAGAATATCATGCTGGAGTAACCGGCTTCGGTGCCGGCAATCAAACCAATCATCACGAAGCCGGCTTGAGCGATCGAAGAGTATGCCAGCATCCGTTTCATGCTGGTTTGGGCGAGGGCGACGACGTTACCCAAGATCATGCTGAGAATCGCCAAGGCGGTGAAGACAAAGTGCCACTGCGCTTCCACCAGGGGGAAAGCGGTGGTCAGCAGGCGGATGGCGAGGGCGAACCCAGCTGATTTGGAACCCACGGAGAGGAACGCCACCACGGGGGTGGGAGAGCCTTCGTAAACGTCAGGCGTCCACTGGTGGAAGGGAACGGCGGAAATTTTGAAGGAAATGCCGGCGATGGCAAAGACGAGAGCAATCACCACACCGAGGGATTGACCGGCATTTGCCTTCTCAATGCCGGTGGCGATCGCGCTCAGGGTTGTCTCTCCCCCAGACATGCCGTACAGCAGGGAAACGCCGTAGAGGAAGACTGCCGAACTGGAAGCCCCAATCAGCAAGTATTTCAGCGCCGCCTCATTCGAGCGAGGGTCGCGCTTCATGTAGCCGGTGAGCAGGTAGGAGGAAATACTGAGGGTTTCCAGCGAGACAAAAATCGTCACCAGTTCGTCCGCACCGCAGAGGAACATCCCCCCCAGGGTGGCGGTGAGCAAAATCGAGAGGAATTCCGCCAAAGATGTGCCGCTTTGCTCGACGTAGGTGACGGACATCAAAATCGTCACCGCTGCAGACAGGGCGACGATCCCGCGAAACACGACGCTGAGGGCGTCGCCGTTAAAGCCGCCCAGAAAGGAGATAGGGTTGGAGGTATCCCACTGATAGTACAGGGCGACGACGGCAGCGAGCAGACCGGCAATCGCCACATAGGGAGTCCACCGGTTGGAGGAACGCCCGACAATCAGGTCGCCGACGATTAGCACAAGAAGGGTGAGAATGACAATCCCCTCTGGCAAAATAGTGCCGGCGTTCAGCTGGGCTGCAAGATTGGCAAAGTTCATAAGGTTCAGGCAGGTTGGACAGTATCGCTTGGCAGCACCTGGGTGAGGTTGGCTAGCTTAAGAATCCTTGACAACATTGGATTTTACCGCGTTCTGCCCCTCTGGGAACTCGTGCCGGCTTTTCTGTCTCGCAGAATGCAGGCGACCTCTACCCCAGGATATAAATTCTCCCCGCACTCCCCCAGCCACTCGCGGGATTGAACTATAACTGTGACAAATTGTTAAGTTTTAAGGTCTTTAATTTTTTAATTTCTAGGTTCGCCAGTTATCCAGTTTCAGACTGTAACCCAGTCCTTGAATGCGCTGGTAGTGGGATATGTTGCCGGTGACTAAAGTTAAGTTGTGCTGTAATGCCGGTGCGGCAATCATCGCATCAGCCAGACCAATGGGCTGTCCTGTGCGTTCCAAATCCCCACAGATGCGCCCTGCCAATTCAGCGCCGGTCAAGTCCCAGCACCTCCGCACCGGCCAGATCGGCGAAAAAACCACGCTCATGCGATCTTCACGCTGACGCTTGTGCAAGGCTTTTGCTAGAATCTGGAGAGTGGGAGCGGGAGAACCCCCGCCGAAGCTATCGCTGGCTTGATTTGTCACATCGGCACGTCCAACACATCCCGTTATCCAAATCCCGTTATCCTATAAGTTGCGCGGGTTTTTATCCCCATATACCCGCAAGGCATAAAACCTGACTTGAGCGCCGGTTTCTTTCCTGTTATCTCGGTAGCCGGTTGTAGAAAATTATACTTAACCCCCTGTAGAACACCCTCGCCCCTGTCAGGGGTTGCGCAGGCAAGAGCCCGTTGCACCGTCTGATTCAGGGGTTAAAACGCAACCGATTGCCGGCACCCATCCTTCCCCAGATAGAGGAGCAGGTGCTCCCGGAGCTACCCAAGCGTGGCAAAGGCCCGCCGCTAAGGGCGGCAACAGACTTAATCTACTGGCGCTTGGCAAAGAAATCGCTGGCAGACGCTCAGCAGACAGAGGAGTGGCCAGGAAAAACTTTTATGACCATTAATATTCGATATAAAGAGAGTGGAGTACTTTTACCATTAAAGGCTGGCGAGCGTCCCACCCCTGAATCCCCCTGTGCGACCGTCCCCCTTGACATATTGCTCAAATTATCTAATTTGGACTCTCTAGCCTAGCTGCTATTTTTCCCTAAAGGTGCCATGTCAACCCTTGTGATCGTCGAATCTCCCACGAAAGCACGCACCATCCGTAACTACCTGCCTTCTAACTATCGGGTGGAAGCGTCGATGGGCCATGTGCGTGACCTGCCCCAGTCGGCCAGCGAAATTCCCGAAGCGGTCAAGGGAGAAAAATGGGCGCAGCTGGGGGTCAACGTGGAGGCTGACTTTGAACCCCTATATGTCATCCCCAAAGAGAAGAAAAAAGTTGTCTCAACACTCAAAGAAGCCCTGAAAGGGGCCAACGAACTGATACTAGCCACAGACGAAGACCGGGAAGGAGAGAGCATCAGCTGGCACCTGCTGCAAGTGCTGCAGCCCAAGGTGCCGGTGAAGCGGATGGTGTTTCACGAAATCACCCGAGAAGCCATCCAGCAAGCCCTAGACAACTGCCGCCACATCGACGAGCAGCTGGTACGCGCCCAAGAAACGCGGCGGATACTCGACCGGCTGGTGGGCTACACCCTCTCCCCCCTGCTGTGGAAGAAAATCGCGACTGGACTGTCGGCGGGGCGAGTGCAGTCCGTAGCGGTGCGGGTGCTGGTGCAGCGGGAGCGCCAGCGCCGAGCGTTCCGCCAGGGCAGCTACTGGGATCTCAAGGCAACCCTAACACACGAAAACACCCTCTTTGACGCCAAACTCGTCACCCTAGCCGGCACGCGGCTAGCCCAAGGCAGCGATTTCGACGAAGCCACCGGCCTTCTTGCTGCCGGTCGTAATGTGATTTTGCTCAGCGAAGCGGAAGCCAGAGCCCTGCAGCAGCGACTGACCGGCATGCCTTGGACAGTCACCAGCACAGAAGAGCGACCCGTCACCCGCAAACCCGCCCCCCCGTTTACCACCTCGACGCTGCAGCAGGAAGCCAACCGCAAACTGGGATTCTCGGCCAGGGACACAATGCGCATTGCCCAAAGTCTGTACGAGCAAGGGTACATCACTTATATGCGAACCGACTCCGTGCACCTGTCGGAGCAAGCGATCGCGGCGGCTCGCGCCTGCGTCGGGCAGCTGTATGGCCCACAGTACCTCAGCCCCCAACCGAGGCAGTACACCACCAAGAGCAAAGGCGCTCAAGAAGCCCACGAAGCCATCCGCCCTGCCGGCAGCAGCTTCCGCACCCCGCAGCAAACCGGCTTGAGCGAGGACAGTCGGGAATTCAGACTCTACGACCTGATCTGGAAGCGGACGATCGCCACCCAAATGGCGGACGCCCGCCAGACCTTCGTCACCGTTGACCTGCTTGTGGGAGATGCCGGTTTCCGCACCACCGGCAAGCGTATCGACTTCCCCGGTTTCTTGCGTGCCTATGTGGAAGGTTCCGACGATCCAGAAGCCGCCCTCGAAGACTCAGAGGTGATTCTCCCCCCCCTGAAAGTTGGAGTCAGCCCCAGCTGCCACGAACTGCAAGCCCTCGGCCACCAAACCCAGCCGCCGGCTCGCTACAGCGAAGCTTCCTTAGTGAAAACCCTGGAAAGCGAAGGCATCGGGCGTCCCAGCACCTACGCCAGCATCATCGGCACCATTATTGACCGGGGCTATGTGCGAGTTGCCGGCAGCGCCCTGGTTCCCACCTTCACCGCCTTTGCCGTCACCAACCTCCTGGAAAAACACTTTCCCGACTTGGTGGACACCCACTTCACATCCCGCATGGAGCAGACTCTAGATGACATTTCCACCGGCGAAGCCCACTGGCTCCCCTACCTGCAGGAATTTTATTTGGGCCAAACAGGTCTGAAAACCCAAGTAAAAGAGCGGGAAAACCAGATCAATGCCAGCGAAGCCCGCACCGTGGAACTGGAGAACCTGGAGGCAAAAGTTCGCATCGGTCGCTACGGCGCTTACATCGAGGCCCAAAATGGCAATGGGCCGGTGATCGCTTCCCTCCCCAGAGACTTAACACCGGCAGACCTCGACCCCGAGCTAGTTGACGAACTGGTGCGGCAGAAAACAGAAGGGCCAAAAAAGTTAGGCATTCATCCGGAAACCGGCGAGCCTATCTACCTGCTGAACGGCACTTACGGCCCTTACCTCCAGCTGGGTGAAGCCTCTGAAAACCACAAAAAACCCAAGCGAGGCTCTTTGCCCAAAGGGGTGAGCGCCGACGACGTAACCCTGGAAATGGCCGTGGGTTTGCTTTCCCTGCCCCGCACCTTGGGAGTCCATCCCGATAGCGGCGGCAAAATCCTGGCCGGACTGGGTAAGTTTGGCCCTTATGTGATGCACGACATGGGCGAGGGGGGCAAAGACTTCCGCTCCCTGAAAGCCGGCGACCACATATTGACAATTTCCCTAGAACGTGCTAAGGAACTGCTGGCGGAGCCCAAGAAGGGACGGGGCGGCAATCGCAGCACGCCCAAGACAGTGCTGCGAGAAATGGGTCCCCACCCGGCGGATGGGGAGGCGGTGAATGTCTACGAAGGCAAGTACGGGCCATATCTCAAGCACGGCAAAACCAATGTCTCTCTGCCCAAAGACTTGCCGGTGGAGGATCTGACCGTGGAAAAAGCGATGGAACTGTTAGCCACTAAGGCGACATCCAAGAAATCCAGCCGCAAGTCGAGCAAGTCTGCTGAGAAAGCCGCCGAGCCGGCAGCCGAAGCCGCCCAGCCGGCAGCCGCTGCTGCGCCAACCGCCGCAGTCACTAGCGCTAGTAGCAGCGATTAGATGCCGTCAGCGACAGAGCGCCAACCCCCCTCTCGTTCCGGGGCGGGCACTCTTACCCGCCCCTACCGCCCGGGAACGCTTTTTTTTGGGAGCTAGCGACAGTCCGTGGGAGCGCAAAAGCGCACCCCACAGGCTCAACAGTAAAATATTGTTAAGAAATGAGTGACAGCTTCCGCTGCTAAAAGATATACTGACAGCAAAAATCGGGTGGGAATTCCAGACAGAAACGAGGAGTCCCCGTGACCCTTTTTTCAAAAACCACCGGCAGGCAAAAATGGCAGCAAACGCACAGGACAGCATTGACTTACTGGAAGCCTTGACCGGCTGCGACGAACACTTGCAGTTTGCCCTAGAAGTCATCAACCGCTCAGAAATTCCTGAACCGGCAGCCACAGAGTGCCGCCAGCACATCGAGCGCATCAAACAGCGCCGCGCCGATCCCAATCTTTACCTGGCGGCGATCGGAGAATTTTCCAGCGGTAAGAGCACCTTCATCAATGCCTTGCTGCGCGATGATTTGCTGAGAACCTCAGCCCTCGTCGCCACTGCAGCAGCAACCCGACTGCGTTACGGCGATGCCTTGCAAGTGGAAGTGCGTTTGGCAGGATCTCGACCGGGCACCGTCAAAACCAATCCCAACAGCACCAATATTACCATTCCCTGGCTGCCCGGAGTTAGCGGAATTGACAACCGGCAGTTCCTCCGCCTAGTCACCTCCAACGAGGAAGTCGCCAAAGACGTTGTGGGCGTGACTGTAACTCACCCTGCAGCATTTCTGGCGAATGGGATTGTGATCATTGACACCCCGGGAACCAACGCCACCAACCCGCAACACGGCGCGATTACCCGACAAGTGGTGGAAAATGAAGCGGACGCCGCTGCGATTATTATACCGGCAACGGTGCCCCTGTCCCAAACCATGACAAACTTTCTCGCCGGCTCCCTGCGCCCCTACCTGCACCGCTGCATTTTTGTCGTGACGCGCATGGATCAGATCCCGCCCGAAGAAGTCAGCGGATTGCTGACTAATCTGCGCTCCCGCCTTGTCGCTGGATTGAACATCAAACCACCAATGCTGTACGCTTGTGCCGCTCAGGTGATGGTAGATAGTATAACCGGCACCGAGGCAATCCCGCAAGACAGCCTCGTTTGGAAAGACCGATTTTCTAAATTGGAGAGCGTTATTATCAATCGCCTCCGCCAAGAGCGCACCCTCAGCATTGCCGAAAGCTTGCTGCGCCTGCTGACACGACTCTTTGAACAGCTGGAGACTCAGCTGCGGGATATGTGGCAGCAATATGAGACTCGCCAAGCCGCAATTAAACGCGAAACTATCCCGGATTTGCCTTCCTTCGCCGCCGAACAGCACGCCACCTGCCGGCAAATGCTGTCAGACTCTCTCTCGATTTCAATAACGCAGATAGTTCAGTGCGTGGAGTCTCAGAGAGAAACAACTGTCTCGCAAATACAGAAAGGTATCTTTGAAGCCGCTGACGAACAATCGCTTAACAAGTTTGTGGGAACAGAAGCCCAATTGATCCTCAACACCGGCCAGCAGTTGCTGCGCCATAATCTCCAAGAATCAGCAGAGTTCCTGTCCGCCACCGCCAAAGAAACAGAAATTATCTTCAAACAGAAGTTTTCCGATGCCTACCGCCGGCTGCAAAGTATTACAGGTTTTCTCGAACCGGAGGCAGAGATTGTGACAGAAATGGAACTGAATGTAGCGGATGTATTTTCTTCTGCAGAGTCAGTGAGCAAAGAATTAGACAGTAAAGATGGCAACATCGCCGTGGGTGGGATGACTGCCGGTGCGGTGATTGGCAACATGATATTGCCCGGAGCTGGAATTCTCATTGGCGGTTTTCTGGGGGGAGTTGCGGCGGTTTTTTTTATGTCACTTGACGTGCGCAAGCAGAAAATTTGGGAGAATTTGCGCCCCAGCTTGGATGCCTACTTTGACAGCGCTAAGACACAAGCTCAGGAATCCGTGCGAACTTGCGAGCGCGGGTTGGCTTGTGCGCTCCAGCAGAAAATTGACGCTCATGTGGCGCGGTATCAGGCAATCGTTGACGCGATGCTAGACGAGCAGAAAACAGAATTGCAGCGTTTAAATCAGTGGCAAGAGTCAGCGCAAGCAACTCTCTCTGAATTAGAGCGCCGGCAAAAGTCTCTATCCGCACAGCAGGAAAGACTGGCGGGATGAATTATAGCGGTTCTTATCCTTTGTGAGGTGCTGAGAAACCCGGTTTCTTAAAGAAACCGGGTTTCTGGGCCATAGTTCATCCAACTGAGAACCGCTATATATCCTGTCCGCTTGCATGGGTTGTGCTCCCCTTGTAGGGGCGGGTTCTGCCAAGATATTTCTGGCACAGAACAGAATATGAATAAACCCGCCCCTACCTCGCGCAACGGTGCTACCGGACATTATATTATAGGAGAGAAAGGGAAGTTTGTCAAGGGGGAATTGCGAGAAACCACAATCTGACCTTTGAGAGCGCCGGTCTGGCAATACCAGAAACCGGGCTGGTTTGGACAGGAGCAAAGCCACCCGGTTTGTTACCGCTTCAGTCCTCGCCGCCCACTCTAACTAGCACGGTTTTAGTCGCGGCGGGCTAAATGCTTTGTAAAGATTATTTGCGAGAGAAGGTATTGAAAAAAAGATGTGGTAGAAAATATAAAGTCGGGGGATTGACCGCAATTGAGAGCCAGTGCCCCATCGCCGGCTGCGCCCATCGCCGGCTGCGCCCATCGCCGGCTGCGCCCATCGCCCCCTGCCCAATGCCCCATTCCCAATCACGCATAATTTTCCGGTTCTAGCCCAATAGAGAAACAGCCAGCTAAAAACCCAAAGGGGAACTATGTTTGACGACATCTTTTCAACGCTTGACGACTGGCTCAGTCCCGAATATGATGGCGCAGGAGAAGACCAGACGGTAGAGACTCTCCCTGAATGGGATTTGGTGGCGGTTGAGGAAAAGAGTGATTGGGACTACAGTTTGGAGAGCGAGACTCCTGCGGGTGAGGAAACCGCTGAGGGATACGAAGCCTATCCAGATGCCGGCAGCTTGGGCTTTTTGTGGGACACCGGCTGGGACTGCGCGCCAGACGCCTGCTGGGAACCGGCTCAATTTGAGGGTTGGGGAAATCCCATTGAAGACGCAGATTGCTGGCAGCTGCAGGATGGCCAGAACTCCTGTGCGGTGGTGGCGCAGATCGGCGTCTACGAGTCAATTACGGGAGAGGATATCTCGGAAGCGGAAGCGTGCCAGATAGCCGAGGAAAATGGCTGGTTTGACCCAGAAATCGGAACTTACTCAGAAAATTTGGGAAAACTCTTGGAAGCGCTGGGTATCCCCACAGAGCAACGTTACGAGGCAAATCTTGAGGATATTGCTACAGCCCTGGAGCGAGGCGACAAGGTGATTGTGGCCCTGGACGCTAACGAAATCTGGTATCCAATTAGAGATCCGGCGACGGGTTCTCCAGTTGAACAGTCGAATGGGGGTCATGCAGTTTGGGTTACAGGCATCGACCAACAGCCGGACGGTTCAGTGCACATTATCCTTAATGATAGCGGCACGCCTGACGGTCGGATGAAGGCAGTGGATGCGGCGGATTTTCTCAATGCTTGGGAGGATTACGGCAACTTGTTGGTGGTTGCGGATGCGCCCGATGAGCCGGTGTGGGCGTAAAAATGGCTCTTTGCTTTTGACCGGCAACCGATAACCAGTGACAGGGGAAAAATAGTTATGGCTATTGATAGAGAAAAGCTGCGGCAACTTTCTGCTAAATCTGCCGGCAAGCTAACCGGCATCGGGGCTTTACCTCGCGGCATCCACCGGATACCGGGAGTGCGCGAGTGGGTGACTCTGGAGTCGGTGGCTTTGGCACCTGTGCCGGTGAAGCGGGGCAAAAACTGGGGCATTGTCTCGCCGATCGCTGTCCCCACGAAGCTGGATGACGGTTGCGATGGATATATGGCCCCGTGGGGTGCGGTGGAGTGGACATGGCCCGGACAGAAGCTGGCGCAAACCACTGACTTGCGCTGGCGAGAGGAAACCGCATCCCTTCGCGAGTGCGAGACTTTTACCGCACACCCTGCGGATAAAAATGTCACCCTGAATCCGGTGGAGCGCACCCAGAGGGAAAATGCCCTGTTTCGCGCCCTGGATGAGTTCCTTTCAGGGAGTGGTGGCGGCAGTGCCGGTTTGGACAGTCTGGCCGGTCACTACGCTGGACTCCTGCCGGCTGAGGTCTATCCTTATTACTGGGCGCTAATTCCCTCCTGCAGGGAGTGGCTGCGCCCGGATGTGCCGGCTCCCGCGCTGCCTTCTCCCCCGCAAACTGAGGGGATGCCGGTGCCAGAAAACACAGGTGCGGGGGAGCAGTCCCACTTGCCAAATCAGGACAGTGCGCCATCCGATAGCCCGTCTGTGGGGGATGGAACAGCAACACCGGCAGAAGCAGCTGACCTGAGCGCAAGCGTTGCGCCCCCACAGGAGCTGGAGACTGGCCCTTGGCTGCGCCGGTGTTTGCAGCTGGCAGAATCAATCCCCCCCGCCCCTGCTGAGAAGGGGGGATTGAGAGGGGATATAATTGCTCAGCTGCAAGCACTGGAAGCCAGACAGCGCACGCCCGGGTTTCGGCTGGCGTTTCTCGGGGAGTTCAGTCGCGGCAAAAGTTTTCTGATCAACCGGCTCTTGGGTCGGGAACTGCTGCCGGTGGCTGCGCCCCCGACTACGGCAACCCTGACCTCTATCGTAGCTGGGACGCCAGAGCGGATGGAAGTCACTTTTTCCAAACAGCGCCAGGAAGTGCGACCGCTGCAGGAGTCCTCATGGGACGACTTGCTGGCAACTGACCGCGCCGGAAGTGACCGGGAAGTGCTGGCGAGAGTGCGGATAACCCTGGACAGTCCGTGGCTGCGGGAACTCGACGCCGAGGTGATTGACACTCCGGGAGCCGGTGATTTGAATGGGCGTCGGGCGGCGCTGGTGTTCGACTTGCTCAGCCAGTGCGACGCAGCGGTACTGCTGGTCAGCGCCACCCTGCCTTTCAGCATCACGGAAGCCGCCTTTTTGGAGCAAGAAGTCATGGGGCGACACGTTCCCCGCATTCTCGCCGCTGTGTCCAAACTGGACACCATTGACCTTGAAGAGCGACAGAGTGTTCTCAGTGCTATTCGCCAGCGGGTGGGTACAATTTCCCCAGCCATACCGGTTTTGCCGGCGCACCCAGCGGATGCCATTACCACAGAAGAGGGAGCGCTGTCAAGGGTGCGGAGTCAGATTGCCGCGATGGTGGCTTCATGCGACCGGCGGGTGTGGCGCAGCCGGCAAATAGCGGCACAGCTCGCCGATTGCCTGAGCCAGATGGTAAAAGTGGGAGAAGGGGCGATTGCTGCAGCGCTTGGGAGCGCCGCCGAGCGAGAGCGAGCTTTGCGCCAAGCAAAAGAAGAGTTGCGCACCGCACAGCTGGAGTGGGAGCAACTGCGACTGGAACTGGAGCAGCGGCGACTGCTGCGCGAACGCCAGTTGCGGCTGAAAATTATGGAATCAAAACAAGATTTGGTGGAGAGACTGGCTTTTGAGCTGAGCAGAGCGCCAGAGCCAAAGACTTGGTGGGAGCGGGATTTGCCTTTCCAGATGCGGCGCGAGTTAATGGCTCTCAGCCGCCAATTGGAAAACTTGTTGCTGAAGGCTTTAGCTGAGGACTTTGAGTGGCTTCAGGGAGAAATTAACCGGACATTTGCCACCCAACTACAAAAGAAAGCCGCCCCAACCCAAGAAAGGTCAGAAATTCGGCCAGAGTTTCGGCAAATTAATCTCACCAACACTCACCAGTATCGTGTTTTCACCCGATTGGGCAGCAGCGCCGCTACAATTTGCGGGTATGTTTTGAGCGGGCCAGTTGGCATTGTGATCAGCACCGGCGTCTGGTTTTTAGGCGAGAAAATCATCAACAAGGAAGTAGAAGCGCAGCGACGGCTTTTATCCGAAGAATTAGAGCGCACTGTGGGGAAAGCGCTCGACGAATACTGCACTCAGATATCCTTGCGGGTGCGCCAGCTATATTCCCAATTAGGGGAAGACACGAAACGGGAGGAATCCATTTGGCAGTATACTAAGAATGCAGCCTTTCAGACCGCCGGCACCGGCTCGGATGAGAGAGTCTGGCAGCAATTGATTCAAGGAGCTACTGATTTGAGACAGGAGATTCTGGCCGCTTTGTAATTATAGCATATCCGCGCCGCACCGCTGTACATACCCTTGTAGGGGCGGGTGAGCGCCCGGATCTCGCTCCCCGAGCAGAATATCAATAAACCCGCCCCCACCTTGGGAATATGAATAAACCGCGGCACCCCCCTGTAGGGGCGGGTTCAGCCAAAGATATTGACGGCGCAGCTAAAAGAATTGATAAACCCGCCCCTACCCCGCCAGAATGCCGGCGCTCAATACAACAGCGGTGCTGCCGGACATAATATCAGAAGATTTTTCGCCCTAGCGAGGAAATCCTTGCTAAGTTACCAGGAGAGGCGAACAGCCTCTCGCACCCAGTGCCGGTGAGTGAGACGCCGGCAAAAAAACCACAAAACAAAACCCGCCAAACAAAACCCGCCAAACTATTATGGCCTACCAGCAATATCAAGACTTCCAGAAAAAGCGCGACACCCTGCTAAACATCATTCAGCGGCTAGAAGCAGCCGTGCGCTCGCTGAGCATGAAAGGGTGGGAAGAAACCCTGCAGCGATTAGAAGAGCGCATCCGTGCGGAAAACTTCAAAGTGCTTGTGCTTGGAGAGTTCAAGCGAGGCAAAAGCACCTTTATCAACGCCCTGCTGGGGGAAAGAGTTTTACCGGCTTATGCCAAACCCTGCACTGCCATTATCAACGAGGTGAAATGGGGGGAAAACCGGCGGGCATTACTGCATTTTATCCAGTCCGAGAGTGGCCCGTTCAAGCCGGCTCTGGAGATTCCCGTTGAGGAGATACAAAACTATGTGGTGATTCAAGATGGCGTCAGCGAGAGCGAAGCAATCAATGGCAGCCCTTACGAGAAAGTGGAACTTTTATGGCCCTTGGACATTTGCCGCAATAATGTGGAGATTATTGATTCTCCGGGGCTAAACGAGCATGCGATCCGCCAGAAAGTGACGATGGATTACTTGTCAAGTGTCGATGCCATACTGTTTGTTCTTTCCTGCGAGGTTCTTGGCTCCCAGTCGGAAATAGATGTGATCGACAACACCCTCAGGAGCATGGGTCATGAAGACATCTTCTTTATTTGCAATCGCTTCAACATGATTGACGCGGATGAGCGAGAGGATATCAAGCAGCACGGACTCTCCAAACTAGCACCCCGCACCGCAAGGGGTGCTGAGCGAGTGTTTTTCATCAACGCCTTAGGTGCTTTAAAGGGGCGTACCAGCGGGAATGGTGCTCTGGTTGCAGAATCGGGTGTGCCGCATTTGGAAAAAGAACTTGAGAAATTTTTGGCCAGTGAGCGGGGGGGGATGAAGATTATCCGACC
>JALOOK010000439.1 GCA_025454445.1 Oscillatoria sp. Prado101
TTGCGAACTGTCACCTGTTTGCCTCCCAGGCGACCGGCCATCCGCTTGCCCGGGTACACCCGACCGGGTGTTGTCCCCGCTCCCACCGATCCTGGCAGCCGGTGGTTTTTTGACCCGTGCGACATTGGCCCTCTCCCGAAGTTGTGCCGCTTCTGGTAGCCGGCAAACCCCCTGCCGATACTGGTTCCGATTGCGTCTACAATCTCGCCGGCGCTGAAAATATCGGCTTTGATCTCCTGTCCCAACTGGTACTCGCCTGGATTCTCCACGCGATACTCCTGCAGGTGCCGCACCGGCGCAGTCCCCGACTTGGCCAGGTGCCCCAGCAGCGGCTTGTTCAGCGCCTTGGGCTTCACCTCACCGTATCCCACTTGGATCGCACTGTAGCCGTCTGTCTCTTGCGTTTTAATTTGCGTTACCGGGCATGGCCCCGCTTGGATCACGGTAACAGGGACTGCTTTCCCCTCCGCGTCAAACACTTGAGTCATGCCGAGCTTCGTGCCCACAATACCTAAAGCCACGGGTTTGATGGTCTCCTTTTTTTACGCACTACTATACATCCGGATCTCAGGCTTTAGTCCCGATCCGTTTGATCCCATAAAGTTTTTTAACCAGACCAGCCAGCACCGATTTCCTGAATTCTCAGGGAACCAGCTTTCCGGCAGTTCTCTGCCAAAATTGCCTTTTGTCTTAAACTGTCAGCGACCGGGCCAATTTATCCCGGCCTTAGGAGGAACTTCTGGGGACTTAAGCAGCGAGCTGCTCAGTATCCTGCTGGTGAGACTGGCCGCAGCGCTGAACTGGCCATTCAGCCGTGCCGCTCATTTCCTCTTCTGCAACGCCTTTCGTGGGGAATCGCAGGCCCAAACTCTCCCTTCTTGCCGCAGCAGACTGGGATGCCTGTAAAGAAGCCGACAATCTAAAATCTTAAACTATCTATTTGAACTTGTCTACCCTTTTGGGAAAAATTTTTTTTCTGCTCCCGCAGCCCCTGTGGCCAGTCGGCGGCAGTGGCGCAAGCCGCCGCGCAGAAAGCCCCCCCCTGATTCAGGATAAAATGCCAGCAGCAGTTAACAAAACTACAGGATAAGGTAAACAGCACAGTTATGGCACTGATCACCACCGGGGGCCAACTGGTCCCCTTGGAAGGGGGCTTTGAAGGTCGCTACCAGCGCCGCATACGGGCAGCAGGGTACACCACCTACAACCTGAGCGCCCGGGGGCTAGGAGACATAGCCGCCTATCTGACTGGGGTTCACGGCGTTCGCCCTCCCCACCTCGGCAAGAAAAGTCTCAGCAGCGGCGCTGCAGTCGGCTATGTCTACTATGTCCCCCCGATTCTAAACACCCAGCTGGAGCACCTGCCCCCCAAAGCCAAGGGACTGGTGCTGTGGATCATCGAAGGACACATCCTCTCCCGTCAGGAAATTGAATATTTGACGGTTTTGCCTCAAATCGAGCCCCGCGTCAAAATTGCAGTCGAAATCGGCGGCGAGCGCTTTTTCCGCTGGCAGCCCCTGAAAGATAGCTTGGCCGCCGCCTGAAGCTGGCCCAGTTCCAGCGCTCCGCGCCGGGGCTGTCCCGGGGCAACAGGTGCCGGTGTGCGGGGGACACGGTTTGGCAACCGCTGCTGTCCCATGCCTTGAGGCGGTAGGGCCAAGCCCTCTCTTGCTGCGCCGGTCGAGATCCCTTGCTCCACCGTTCGAGTCAGGGAGCTCGGACGGTAGAGTTGCGGGGTGCTATCGGGGTGGGGCTGAAGCCCAACTACGAACCTTTTGGGCTGAAGCCCAACTACGAACCTTTTGGGCTAAAGCCCAACTACGAACCTTTTGGGCTGAAGCCCTACTACGAACCTTTTGGGCTAAAGCCCAACTACGAACCTTTTGGGCTGAAGCCCTACTACGAACCTTTGGGCTGAAGCCCTACTACGAACGGTCTTAAGAAAAATTTACTCGTAAAAAACCTTGGGCGCTGGCTAATTTTGATAGTTTTAAAGAAGAGTGAGGCTATAAGGAAGGCCGGGATTAGGGGATTAGGGGATTTTGGATTGTTCATGGTTTAGGGTTTGATGTTTGCAAAGAGTTTCACGCTGACCCCCCTCACTCCCCTATCCTCTAAGCGGAGAGGGGGGAAAGGCCATTAATACTTTCACAGGAAAGACGCTTATGTTGGAAAATCGTGATTATACACTAATTATCGACAAAAGTGGCAGCATGTCTATGAAAGACCAGCCGGGGGGTAAAAGCCGGTGGGTGCTTATGCAAGAGTCTGCCCTTGCCTTGGCCAGCAAATGTGAGGAGCTGGACCCGGATGGGATTACGGTTTATGTGTTTTCTGGCCGGTTTAAACGCTACGACAATGTAACCGCCGCAACAGTGGCGCAAATTTTCAAAGAAAATGAGCCTTCTGGCAGCACCGATCTGGCGAAGGTGCTCCAAGATGCCTGCAACAGCTACTTTCAGCGCAAGGCTGCAGGCCAGACAAAGGCCAATGGCGAGACAATTTTGGTGGTCACAGACGGGGAGCCAGACGATCGCAAAGCTGTGATGCGGGTGATTATTGAGGCGTCTCGCCGGCTGGATAGAGATGAAGAACTGGCGATTTCTTTTATTCAAGTGGGCCAAGATGCGACAGCGACTCAATTTTTGAAGGTGCTGGACGATCAATTGCAAGGTGCCGGCGCTAAGTTTGATATCGTTGACACTGTTACTATGGAGGATATGGAAGATATGACTCTCTCGGAAGTGCTGCTTAATGCTATCGTGGATTAGTATTCTGTTTAGGGAGTGGCCAGCACGGAGTGACAGCCACCCCTAAACAACTTTTTCAGTTCCCTCCCTCTGCGACCGAGGGCGTTTACTCTACGGGAAGCTGCTGGCTTTAGATCGGTTCTAATTGAGCTGTGAGAATTATTTTTTTAATAAACCGCCAATACGCTTAATTTATTTGAGGAGAATTGGTGATGCTGAAAAACCGGGACTATACATTAATCATTGATAAGAGTGGCAGTATGGCAGCGACAGACTTGCCAGATGGTAAAAGCCGGTGGGCTGCAGCGCAAGAGGCGGCGCTAGCACTGGCAAGTCAGTGCGAACAGTTCGACCCAGACGGGATTACCGTTTACTTGTTTTCAGACGGTTTTCAACGAAATGATAGCGTCCAATCCAGCAAGGTAGCGTCCATCTTTGCGGGAAATCGTCCTGATGGCGGAACTAACTTAGCTGGTGTGTTAAAGGACGCAACTGACAGCTACTTTCACAGAAAAGCTGCGGGTCAGGGTAAGCAGAATGGAGAAGCTATCTTTGTAATCACAGATGGTGAGAGCGATCGCGAGGCTGTTACTCAGGTGGTTCTAGAAGCCAGCAACCGGATGGAGAGGGCTAAGGAATTATAAATTTTATTTATTCAAATAGGGTCTGATTCCCAAGCCACACAATTTCTCAAGCGCCTTGGGGAAGAATTGCAGACAGCTGGAACAAAGTTTAACATTGGTGAAACTGTCACGGCGGAAGAGGTAGGAAATAAGAGCGTGACAGAGGTAGTTATGAACGCTGCCAATCAGCGGACACCGGCAGGATTGAAGGAGCTTGCTTCTATAGAAGCCCGCGACTACACACTAATTATTGACAAAAGTGGCAGTATGTCCACCAAGGACCAGCCGGGGGGTAAAAGCCGGTGGGCGGTTATGCAGGAGTCTACCCTAGCTCTGGCGAGGAAATGCGAAGAACTTGACCCAGACGGGATTGCGGTTTATACGTTTTCGGGCCGGTTTAAACGGTACGACAGTGTGACAGCGAGTAAAGTGGAGCGGATTTTTCAGGAAAACGAGCCGGTTGGCGGCACTAATCTAGCCTCTGTCCTCCAAGATGCCCTCAACAACTACTTTCAACGCAAAGCTGCCGGTCAGACTAAACTAGAGGGAGAGACAATTATAGTGGTAACTGATGGGGAGCCTGACGACCGAAAGGCAGTGATGGATGTGATTATTAACGCCTCTCGCGAGATAGAGCGGGATGAGGAACTGGCCATTTCTTTCATTCAAGTGGGCACCGATGCGACGGCTACCCGGTTTCTGACAGCGCTCGATGATGATCTGCAAAGTGCCGGTGCCAAGTTTGACATTGTTGATACCCTAACATTCGAGGACATGGAAGATATGACGCTGACAGAAGTGCTGATCGAGGCAATTGTTGATTAGGACTTTCATTATGTCTGGATTAAGTAGTGCCGGTGACGCGAAGCGCGTCACCCACCATAATGGAGGAGTAAAAAAAGGAGATAAATATATGGAATCGCTAGATCGCTTATTAGCTGACATTAAGGCTGAGTATCAGGAAAAGGATAAACCGGCTGAGATGAAAACACCGCCGGCTTTGAAAGCGGAGCCGCATGCATTGCCGACTTATCAAGCTCCCGCACCGCAAAAGACAAAGAATTTCTCCCCCCGGTCTGAGTATAGCTTAATAGCGGAACTCAAGACGGAGTACGGAGAGCGAGACAGAGCGGAGGAACTGAAAAGACAGCAACAGCTGCAAGAAGAACAGCGCAGACAGCAACAGCTGCTCGAACAGCAGCGCCAGAAACTGACCCTCGCAGCCCAGGCGTGGCTAAAAGAGCTAGATCCGCTGTCAGACGAAGGTCTGTGGTTTGAAGAGCTGACTGGCAAATACCCCTCCAGACTGGAGGCGGCTATTGATTACTTGCAAGCTTTGCAGGGAAAGAATCCGTAAAGACTTCACGGGGGACTCAGAAACCGGGTTTCTTAAAGAAACCCGGTTTCTCGCAAGCGCGGATGCGTTCGGTGCGAAATCCAGAGTGGGGTGCGCTTGGCTAGCCGGACAGGGAGATTTGTGATTTTTCTGTTAAAAATGAGGGCATTTTCCGGCCAGGTCGTATAAACTAGAAGCAGAAGCCCTGACAGTCCTTGGAGGTTTTCTCTGAATGCAAGGAGGTAATATTTTGCAAGATCGCGACTATACTTTAATTATTGACAAAAGCGGCAGCATGTCCACCCCGGATCAACTGGGGGGCAAAAGTCGCTGGGATGTGGCGCAGGAGTCTACCCTAGCGGTGGCGAGAAAATGCGAGCAGTTTGACCCGGATGGGATTACAGTGTACCTGTTTTCGGGCCGGTTCAAGCGGTTCGACAGCGTGACCTCTAGCAAGGTGGCACAAATCTTTCAAGAAAACGACCCTTCTGGGAGCACTAACTTGGCGGCTGTGCTGCTGGATGCGACGAGCAACTACTTTCAGCGCAAGACTGCCGGTCAGACGAAGCCGAGTGGGGAAACCATTTTGGTGATCACTGACGGGGAGCCTGACGATCGCAGAGCGGTGATGAAGGTGATTATTGATGCCTCTCGCCTGATGGACAGAGATGAAGAGCTGGCCATTTCTTTCATTCAAGTGGGTTCCGACGCAACAGCTACCCGGTTTCTGAAAGCGCTCGATGATGATCTGCAGAGTGCCGGTGCCAAGTTTGATATTGTTGACACTGTTACCCTTGACGATATGGAAGGCATGACTCTGACGGAAGTCTTGCTCAACGCGATCGCCGACTGAGTGAGTGCGCCGGCATTAATTCACCGGCATTCGAGCGCCGGTGGGATTAAAGAAACCCGGTGAGCGTAGGAGTTACCGGGTTTCTG
>JALOOK010000440.1 GCA_025454445.1 Oscillatoria sp. Prado101
GGCCCGAAATATTTAATCAGAAACCCGGTTTCTCAGCCCCCCAGAAACCGGCTACACCACGGTTAAAAACTCAATCTTCGGCAACAGCGGCTCGTGGACAATCCCCACACCGGCAAACCCCCACCGCTGCAGCAACCCCTTCAGCTGAGAGCCTGGGATTGACTCCACGCCAAACTTGTCCTGGACACCGGCACCGTGGGTGTTGAGATAGCTCAGGGCGTCAAAATGCTCCCGAAACATCAGCAAATAGCCCGCTCCCCCACTGGTTTTTGGGTGAGCCGCCAGATAGCTGCCGTCAGTTTTAGAACGAACCAAATAGTAGATTTCTGAAAACATATTTTCTAGCCTGCATAAGCGAGAGAGTAAGGCCCCCTCTCGGTTAACCCCGGAACCAGAAACCGGGTAACTTCGGCGAAACCCGGTTTCTTATGCTCTCGTTAGGCGCTTTTACTCCATTCTAATTCATATCTGCCAACTTAATGCGCGGGTCAGCGAATTTGAGCAGCAAATCTGCCAGGAGATTGCCCAAAATCAGCATCACGGCACCCATCATCAGACTCGCCATCACCAGATACAAGTCTTGGGCGTTCACCGCCTGCAAAATCAGCCGGCCCAAACCGGGCCAATTGAAGAAAAACTCGGCAATGAACGCCCCGCTGAGCAAGCTGGCAAACTCAAACCCCAGCAGCGTAATCAGCGGATTAACGGCATTGCGCAGGGCGTGCATATAAATTACCCTATTTTCTGGCAGCCCCTTGGCGCGAGCGGTGCGGATGTAGTCTTGGCGCAGCACGTCCAGCAATTGACCCCGGGCAATCCGCTGCAAGCCGGCAAAACTGGTGACACTCAGCGCCAGTGTTGGCAAAATCATGTGCCAGCCAATATCCACCGCTTTGCCCAAAGGGGTGAGTTCCGCGTAGTCAATGCTCGTCATCCCGCCTACCGGGAACAAAGGCGAAGTGTTCTGCGCCAGAATTAGCAGCAGCAGCGCTGTGATAAAGCTGGGAAATCCCTGACCGGCATAGCTTATCACTTGCAGGAACCGGTCAATCCAGCGATTTTGGTTCACCGCGCCGACAATCCCCAGGGGAATGGCAATTGCCCAGGTGACAGTCAGCGAGGAAATCGCCAGCAGCAGGGTTGCCGGTATTCGCTGGCTCAGCAGTTCCGCCACCGGTCGCTGTGTGGCAAAACTGATGCCAAAATCCAATCGGGTGACAATCCGCCACAGCCAGCGCAGGTACTGCTCAACTGGGTGTTTGTCCAGCCCGAAATTGGCGGTGAGCTGCTTGATTGTCTCCTCGGAAAACTTGGGATTCTGCTTGATCGTATCTAAATAATCCCCTGGAGCCAGCTGAATAATCGCAAAACTGAGCGCCGAAGCCAGCAGCAGCGTCACGAGCGCCTGCAGCAGCCGCTTCACCACATAGAGAAACGTCTCGCTGGTGAGCGCCCCCACCAGCCCTTCCCAAAATGATTCCAGCCACCCGCTGACTGATGAAACCTTCACAGAACTCATAGCATTTTTTGCTGACTGTTAATTTTAAACTCTTCCCCGAAAACTTCTAGCATTTATAAATGATTCGCGCTCCTATATTTATGCTCCTTTCTTGGCGCACAGGCGCGTCGGGCGCGGTTTTTCAAAAAAAATGTTTCCCTCTTCAATTAGAACTGCTATATAATAAGGTATTAGCCATTAGCCAGTGACCAATGACCAATGACCCATCACCTCTAATACTCAACCAGCGTCAGCACCGGCACGCCTTCGGGCAGTTTCTGACGTCCGGCCAAGCCCACCAGCTCGACGACGAAGCAAAAACCCACGATTTCGCAGCCGGCCAGCTGCAACATCTGGGCAGTAGCTTTTGCCGTGCCGCCCGTGGCCAGCAGGTCGTCAACAACCAGCACCCTACTTCCGGGCAGCAAGGCGTCCTGGTGCATTTCCAGTCGGTCTGTGCCGTACTCTAGCTCGTACTCGACGAAGTGAACTGCAGCCGGCAACTTGCCCCGCTTGCGCACGGGCACGAAGCCAACGCCCAGTTTGTATGCCAGGGGCGTTCCAAAAATAAAACCTCGCGACTCCATACCCACAATGTAGTCCGCTCCCAGACCGGCGCATTTTTCCGCCATCGTGTCTATGGTGTAGCGCAGCCCCTCTGGGTGGCGCAGGAGGGTGGTGATATCCCGAAACATAATTCCCGGTTTGGGAAAATCTGGAATGTCGCGAATCAGAGATTTCAGATCCATGAGTTTATGAGTAAAAATTGCGAACGCTGTCCGCATCTGTGGCGCACTGCCGGTTGGCAAACTGCCCACCGGCATGTCCTTGGGGACGCGACAAAAATCCTAAACTAGAATTTACCACCGGATCTGCGCCGGCATTCAAAACCTTGCTGACTGCCTCTGCCCACCGGCATGCTCCCCCAACCCGAAAATGCCGGTCCCGATCGGATTGTCGGCTCGGCAAGTCCGCAGATTTCTCAGGCGGGAGAGCCGAATTGCATTCCCCAGTTGGGCTTGTATGCGGCGCAGGTACTGCATTATAGCAAAAATGTCAATGGGGGCGAGTCAGGATTTTTTGCTGGCCAGCCGTGAAAAATTCCATATCGCCCAGTTCAGTTTATTCTACCAGGCAGTAAGCATGCACGGTTCTCTAAGCGTAATGCCACCGAACAGTCCAACCGATACGTCAAAGCCGCTGATTTTGGACAGTCTGCCCGACCCGCAGATCGCGGAACACGGCTGTCCGCGCCGCACCCGGTTGCAAATAGATTTGATTCTACTGGCCATAGAAGCCTTAAATCTTAGAGGCTCAGAAGAAATCCTAGCTGCAGCCAAAGAACTGGAGCTACAGGAGATTATCCCCAATCGGGTGATGCTGTGGCGGCTGCGCAGCACTAACCCGCTGCGCCGTTACAGCCAGCGCCGCCCCCTGAAGTTGCAGGAAGCTAAGGCCCTGGTGGCGATCGCCTGCCACTTGGCCCGCCGGCAGACGGTGACGGTGCGCCAGTTGCTGCTGGACTACAGCCGGCTGCGGGACAAGCAAATCCCGCTGGACAGCCACTTGCGGCTGTCGGATTACCTGGAGCGCTTCCGGGCGCACTTCCGCAGCCGCATGAACCCCCGTCGCGCCGGTGTGCTGGTTTACAGCACGAATGAAAAGTTGAACGGGCTGGCTCTGGATTTGTTGGGTCAGTTGCTGTTGTGCACCGGCACGAGGGGAATGCTCAGATTTTGGATCGCTCTGTTTGACGGGGAGGTGCTATGACTATTCGACGCCAGTACAATTTGCCCAACTGCACTCTGATTTTAGACGGGCTGAGCGACAGCCTGATGGCCAGTCCGTCAGACGCCCGCCCGCTAATGTCAATGTTAGTCAATGTCGAGTGCCGGCTGGCCGGTCTTGACAAACCGCTGACGGGGGGGCGGGAGTTTTTGGAAAGTTTGGTAACGGCAACCAGCCGCTACGCTCAGGAATTTTTGAGTGGGGTGCCCCACCCGGGGGACGAAAACGGTCGCACGCCACTGGTGCGGCTGCAAAAAATAGGCGGGAATTTGCACCGGCTGACGGTGCAGTCGGGGGCGAGGATTGGGGAGTCCGGGGCAAGTCTGTCGCCGGTTCAGATGGATTTAACCACTGTGCAGCTGTTCGATTTGGTGGAGGCGGTTGACCAGTTTTTTGCGGACACTCGCACTCTGCCGGATATGTCGCTGCAGCTGACGCCGGTTTCTAAGAGATATGCCAGAACCTACGAACCTCTGGCCAAGCGGGCTGTGCCGGCAGCGCTGGGCCTGTCCAGTTTAGCGGCAGCCGCGATTGCTTTCTCCTTGATGCCGGTGCCTCAGGTGCAAAGGGCGGGCGAGCCGGCGTCCCAGTCTAAAACTGAATCAATTTCCACAACTGCCACACCCTCGCCTGAGTCCAAGAACGCCAGTTCTGGTTCGGATCTGGATGCGGTGCTGGCTTCTGTGCCGGAAATTACCGACCCGCTCCAGCTGGAAGATTTAAAGTCGAAACTGTACAGCCAAATCGATGCGGCTTGGAAGCGAGAGCCACCGCTGTCTGAGGAGGTAATTTACCGCGTCGGTGTCAGCGGTGACGGGGCGGTTGTCGGGTACAAGCCGGTGAACGAAGCTGCTATTAATGCTAAGGAAACTCCCCTTAAGGATTTAATTTCTATTTCCCCTGAAGGCGGTGCGGTGAAGGCGATCTCTTTGGCTCAATTCCAAGTTGTGCTGACTGCCGGTGGGGTGGTGCAAGTCACTCCTTGGCAGGGGCACAGCGCTTCGGCGAGTTCGCAGGCAGAGATTAATGACGCAACGCTGCTAGAAGAGTTGCAGCCAAAATTATACGAAGAAATTGACAGAAACTGGCAAACTCGTCCGACGTTTGAGCGCGATTTAGTTTTCAAGGTGGGTATTACTAAAGATGGGGTGATTGCAGATTTCACGCCGGTCAATCAACCGGCTGCTGATTACGTTCAGGAAACTCCTCTCCCCAGTTTGCGCCAGCCCGGAGCCGCCGGCACCCCGGAGCCCCTGGCTCAATATCGGG